>JBILWX010000195.1:0-5167 GCA_044369655.1 Pirellulales bacterium | reverse complement strand
GGTCGCCACCGCCGCCACCGCCGCCACCGCCGCCACCACCGCCACCACCGCCTCCGCCGCCTCCGCCGCCTCCGCCGCTGCCAGCGCTTGGATACTTGTCAAAAAACCGCCCCAGTAGCTTCGCCAACCCGTTGTTCACGGGCTCGATTGCGTGCAGCAGTTGACCGACGACATAAAACACCATCAGAAACAAGAGCATCAGGAGCATCGTTCGCACGATCCGTGCCGAGGCGAACGGATTGTTGTCACCGGTGTCGAGCGTTCCTCGGCTCATCTGATCGGCTCCTGTGCCGCGAGCCGGCGCTCACGCCGCTTCGCCAGAGAGGAAGACGGGCGGGGAGTGCCCCAGGTGCCAACACAAAGACAGGCCGCGGGAATGGCGGTCATCGCAGCGCCAGCGAAATGACGACGAGCACGGCGACCAGCCCCACGACCATGCCCACCAGCCAGGTCAGCGGACTTGCCGCCGCGGGGGCGTTCGGCCCGGTTTCCGGCCGCGCCGCCTCGCTCTCCGCGAGCGACCGCTCCGCCTCGGCTCTGCCGGCCTGCGCCCGGTCGAGCGCCGCCTTGAGGCGGCTGACCTCGCCGGCTAGCGTCTGTTTCTCCGCCCTGAGCCGTTCGATCTGTCGGACGTTCGCCGTCCGATCCCTGTCGACGATCAGATACTGTCCGCACATGAATGCCCAGAGAGGGGCGGACAAGGCCAGCAGCGCCGCGGCCACGAGCCGGAGATCCGTGCCGTTCGGCCAGCGGCGGCCAGCG
Organism: Pirellulales bacterium; assembly: GCA_044369655.1. Lineage (GTDB taxonomy): Bacteria > Planctomycetota > Planctomycetia > Pirellulales > UBA1268 > CAMCQY01. The sequence goes on along the minus strand of JBILWX010000195.1, from coordinate 4,405 downwards.
ACCCCGCCGTCATCGACCGCGGCGGCCTGCGTCTGATCGACGGCTGCGGCCGGCGGGTTTCCCGGGATCTCGCCGCCCGCCAGCGGCAGCGGCACCGTCCCACGTTCCTCGCTTTCGAGCCACAGGCTGCCCAGGTCGGCCGCCACGTCCATCGACTCCCGGCACCGCGGGCATCGGCCGGTCCTGCCGGCCGCCTTCGCGGGCAGCTTGAGGATGTTCTTGCAGCCCGGGCACAACAGTCGCACCGTGTCGGGCTCCGCCGCCAACGGCGGCAGTTCGGCCAGCACCGCCGCCGCAAACGCTCCGCACGTCGGGAACCGCTCGGCGGGATCCTTGGCGAGACCTCTCTCCACAGCCGCACACAGCCCCGCCGGCAGCCCCGTGCAACTCGACGCCAGCGGCGGCACCGGCAGCGACGCGTGCTCCACGATGATGTGCGCCGTGCTCCCGGTGAACGGCTTTGCGCCGGCGAGCATCTCGTAGGCCGTCACGGCCAGCGCGTATTGATCCACGCGGCCGTCGAGCTGCGCCCGCGTCCGAAACAGCTCCGGCGCCATGTACTCGAGGGTTCCCACCGTCAGGTTCGTCGCTGTGAGCGTCTGATCGGTGGTGAGCCCGGCGGCGTCATCGACCACCTTCGCGATCCCGAAATCGCCGAGATAGGGCTTCAGAAATCCGTCGAGAAAGATGTTGCCCGGCTTCACGTCGCGGTGGAGCATGCCGCGGGCGTGGATGGAGTCGAGCGCCGTGGCGATCGGGGGCAGCCAGAGGTGCAGCATGCCGGGAGGATTGCGGATGGCGTTTCCCGCGTCGTCCCACCGCCGGTAGTCGGCGAGCGACCCGCCCGGGAGGAAACGCATCACCACGAACGGGCAGCCCTCGTCGTCGCCATGATCGGTGATCGGCACGATCGACTCGTGCGGCACCGCCAACAGCGAGTCGATCTCCCGGGCAAACCGCTGCATCACCCGCTGGTCGTGCCGCACCTCCGGCCGGGGCATCTTCACGACCACGGGAATCGATTGCTCGAGATCCCACGCCCGGTAGGTCACCCCCATGCCGCCCACGCCGAGTTGGGCGATGAGCCGGTAGCGGCCGTGCACGATCCGGCCGGTGATGTCGGGGATCGTGGCAACCGCGTCGCCGCCGGCACCGGTCGCATCGAGCCCAAACAACTCCGAGATGCCGGACAGGTCGCCGGAGACGCGCTGGCCGACACTGCGCGTGGCGATGTCGTCGCGCGGCGGCGTGTCTCGGGGCGTGTCACTCATGACGGGCTATCGTAGGTGCTCGAAGGACATGGGACACGGACGGACAGGCAGCCCCCCGGCGGAAGCCGGGGACTCCTGGTTTGCAGCGAATACTCGTTCCCACATCCACACATTCCATCCCGCGCCAGGACCGGACGGTCGAACCCGACATGCATCAGGTGCCGCGGGCCGGCGCGAAGACCCAGCCCCCTCGGCACGAGGGATTCTTCATGAAGACGGGAGGAAGCACAGTCCCCGGATTTCCGTCTGCTCCCTTCGTCGTCTGCGGCAGCCCCTGCACCTGCCATCTGCGGCGACGGGCGAAACGGCCGACAGCCTCAAGTCCTGCGCCCGTGGGCGTGCGAACCTTCCTGCGGAAACGACGCCTCGATGGCGTGCTCGGTCGCACCGTCGAGCTTGCGGCTGTCGTAGAGGTGGAACCGATCGACAGGAATGTCGTCGATCGCGAGGCTGGACGTCTCGCCCAGGAATCCGGCCGTCCAGGCCCGCGGCACGGCGGGCGTCAGCCGGGCGAGCGTGACGTGCGGCACGTAGGGCCTGCTTTCGACGTCCAACTCGCACGACTCGATCGCCCCGGCGATGGCAGCGTGAAGCTCGACGAGGGGCTTCGATTCGGCCACGCCCGCCCAGAGCACGGCCGGCCGCCCCCGTGGCGGAAAAACCCCCGTGCCACGGATCACGATCGTGAACGGCTGCTGCCGCACCCCCGCGAGCGCACCGAGTAATGCCGCGCGGGCGTCATCCTCGACGTCGCCGAGAAAATGCAGCGTGAGATGCAGCTGGGACGGCCGCACCGGCCGCACGCCGCGCGGAGCTGCCGCCACAAGCTGGCCCAGTTGCCAGCAGACCGACTTCGGCAGATCGATCGCGATGAAGAGCCGTCGCAGCATGGGGCACGAAGACCGGAACGCGGCCGGCCGCACGAGAAGTCATCCCGGCTTCTCGCCCTCCAGCGATTCCGCCAGCGACCGCTTCACGCTCTCCCAGCGACGCTTCACGGTGCGGACCGAACAGTCGAGCATCCGGGCGGCCTCCTCCTGGTTGGCACCCAGGTACCAGACCAGGTGAAACAGCTCCTTCTCGTCCTCCGGCAGCCGGTCGGCCGACTCGTGAAGCCGTGACCAGCGGGCCAACTGGTCGAGCGACTCCGCCCGATCGAAGGCTTCGTCGACCCGCGCCCACTCCTGGCCGTCGTGCCGCTGGTAGTTCGTGTCGTGGTTGGCGGCATACGACTCGGGACCGGCATGTTTCCGTGCCAAGTCGAGCAGTTCGCGGCGGATGTGCACCGCCGCCAGCCCGAGAAAACCCCTGGCATCCCGCGGCGTGATGTTGCCGAGCGTCCGATAGAGACGGATCGCCGCGTTCTGCACGATATCGCCCGTCTCGTCCCAGCGCCGCACGTTGGGAAACCGCTTGAGCATCCGCCGGGCCATGCCCTGCATCCGCTCGCAGGCGAAGGCGATCAGATCGTCGCGAGCCGTCTTGTCGCCCGCCCCCAGCCGCGCAATGCACGCCTCGAGGCGAACGGTGGTGCCGCTGGTCGAGGTTCGGGGGTCGTACGCGGGAGTCATACGATCACGCTCAGGTCGCAAGCCGCCGGTGTTCCATTCCCTCGTGCGAAGGGTATGTTCGACAAAATAAGCAGCGCTGTCAAAGGGCCGGGTGACGGCGTCTGTCCCGCTTACGCATTCAAAAACCGGGCGATCCGGTCAAGGCCCTCGGTGAGCTTCTCTTCCGACGCGGCAAACGACATCCGCACGTTGCCCTCGGCGCCAAACGCGCTGCCCGCCACGAGCGCCACGTGCTCCTGCTCGAGGAGCGCCTCGCACCACTGCATGCTCGTCGTGATGCCGTTCTTCCCCTTCGCGAGCGCCGGCTGGATGTCGAAAAACGCATAGAACGCGCCGCCGATCTTCGGGAGCCGCACGCCCGGCATGGCCGAGAGCCGCCCGGCGACGAGATCGCGCCGCTTCTCGAACGCCCGGCACATCTCGGCCACGCACTCCTGCGGACCGGTGAGCGCGGCCACCGCCGCATGCTGGCTGACGCTGCAGGGGTTGCTCGTCTCTTGGCTCTGCAGGTTGCCGATCGCCTTGGCCAAGGGCTCGGGGCAGATCGTCCAGCCGATTCGCCAGCCGGTCATCGAATAGGTCTTGCTCACGCCCGCGACGACCACCGTGCGATGCTCGAGCCCGGGACGCAAGGTCGGGAACGACACCGCAGCGTTGCCGTCGAAAACCAGCTGGTCGTAGATCTCGTCCGACACGACGGCCAGATCGTGCTCGATGGCGATGTCGGCCAGGGCCCGCAGTTCGTCGGCCGAATAGACGACGCCCGTGGGGTTGCTCGGCGTGCAGAGCAGGAGCATCCGGGTCGCCGGCGTGATGGCCGCCCGCAGGGCTTCGGGCCGCAGCTTGAAATCGTCCTCGATCCGCGTGGAGACGAGCACCGGCTTCGCGCCCGAGAGCTTGATCAGCTCCGCATAGCTCACCCAGTAGGGCGTCGGCACGATCACCTCGTCCCCTTCGTCGAGCAAGCTCATGAAGGCGTTATGCAGCGAGTGCTTGGCGCCATTGGAGACCACCACCTGCGCCGGCGTCACGGCCAGCCCCGTGCGGCGGGTGTAGTCGGCCGCCACCGCCTTGCGGAGATCGGGGATGCCGGCGGCCGGGGTGTATTTCGTCTTGCCCGCGCGGATCGCCGCCTCGGCGGCCTGGCAAATGTGGAGCGGCGTGGGGAAATCGGGCTCGCCGACCGAGAGGTCGACGACGTTGACGCCGGCGGCGGCCATCGCGGAGGCGCGGGCGGCCATGGCGAGCGTGGCGGAAGGCTCGAGCGCTCGCATGCAGGCTCTGGGAAGACTCTCTTGTGTTCATGCGGCCTTTCGTAGGCTCCTCGTTTGCGTGATGCGTGGGTGCGTGTCCAGAATGATACCACCCGTCTGCCTGTTTCCCAGCTGATGCCGACGGCTAGACTTCGGCTCCCCCACCGGCATCCCCCTTCCTTTCTCTCCTCTGAAAGCACTTCCCATGTCAGGCAGCCGTGTCGGTCTGTGGCTCATCGGGGCCAAGGGGGGCGTCGCCACCACCACGATCACGGGCCTGGCGAATCTCGCCCGCGGCACGATCGAACCG
>JBILWX010000043.1:0-27322 GCA_044369655.1 Pirellulales bacterium | reverse complement strand
GCGGGGATTTTGTCATCCGGCCCGGCCGGTCACTTCGGCGGCGGGACGAGCGATTCCAGGTGCGCCCGGAGCGTGGCGGCGAGGTCGGTGCTCAGCCCCTCCGTATGCCGCAGCCGCGCGGAGAGCGGGGCTGTCTTCACTTCGCGTCGGACGTCGGTGAGATAATCCTGCAGGAGCCGACGACGCTGGGGCGTGGTGTTGAGCAGCCAGTGGGTCCAGCACCAGGCCTCCGCGTAGTGATCCTGCGAGAGTTCACCGGCCGAGGCGAGGGCTTCCATCCTGTCGATGTCGGGCCGCCACGTGCCCTCCAGCAGCCGGCCCGAGAGATGGGCGACGTGCGCCGCGTGCACGCCCTGCTCGCTGCGGGGGAGCTCGAAGAACTCGGCGACGCCCTCGTCGAGCCAGAGCGGAATCGTCGGCACGACGGCATGCACGTAGCCGTGCGTCGTCTCGTGCCGCAGGTCCTCCGCGATCCGGTCCTGCCAGACGGCAAAGACCGAGAGCGTGGTGTCGGTCGCCACGAAGAACGCCCGCCGCGTCGGGAAGCCGGGGAACTGCCGGGCCGCAAAGGCGTCGTACCGCTCCTTGTTCTCGAAGAGATAGAGATGCACAGGCTCGTCGGAGATCGGCAGGTCGAGCTGCTGGCTCACGTCGGCCCGTAGGCTCTCCAGTTCGCGCACGATGCGGTGCTGCTCGGCCAGCGGAAAGTCGGTGTGGATCACGAGCTGGCCCGCCACGATTTCCGTGCGGGACGGCAGGCCGTCCGCGGCCGACCACGGCAACGGCACCGTCTGCATGCCGGCCGCTTGCATGACAGGGGTGGCCGCCAGATGGGCGCAGCCGGCCGCCACGCAGCCCACGATGAAGCAGAAGACGCCGGCCGCCACCACTGGTGACGACCGACAGGGCGACGGGATGGTGCGGGGACGTTTCAAGGCGGGGATGCTAGCGACGATTCCCCGCCCGGCCAAGGCCGTCATGGCCGGCGTTTGCGGGGATTCGCTCGAGCAGCACGCCACAGACCGCCTCCAGCGACACCGGCCGGCCCAACACCACGCCGGCCCCGGCCCGCATCGCCGCCACCACGGTGTCACCCCGGGGGAAACTGTCGAAGATGACGATGAACAGGCCCGGCCGGTTGGCCGCCAGGAGCCGCAGCCACTCGAGGTCGCCGGCCCTCAGATCGCGGACATCCCAGAGGAGCGTGGCCGCCGCTTCGTCGAGCCGCGGGCGACCGACCTGCCGGTTCACCACGCGGTGGCCGGCGAGCGTGAGCAGATCGCAGAGCCCCTCCAGGTCGTCGGCATGCGCCGCGGCCACCGACACCTCGACCGGTGGCAGTCGCACCCGCGGATCCCCGTGACCCGGGCTGCGGATGCCGCCAATCGACTCGAGCAGCCGCTCCTCGCGGCGGGCGGTCGTCGGCAGGCCGAGGCTCGTCGGCAGACCTGCCTCGACGGCCGCCAGCCACCAGCCGCATCGGCTGGGCAGGTCGTGCCAGGGAACTTCCTCGATGCCGGGAAGCGGCGGTCCACTCCGCCGCCGGCCGTCGACCAGGCTCGATGCCACCGACACGATCGGCATGAGCGGCCATGTGCGCGACACAAGCAGGGCGTCGGCGGTCGTGAACCGGCCCGGCCTGTCGGCGGCCAGCACCGCCAGCACGGGCGTGGCCTGCGCCGCAGCGGCCGATGCCACCGCCTCCTGCGGACTCTCGGCGTGCGTCACGTCGGCATGGGCCGCGACGCCGGCACGGGTGACGCCCAATTCCACGCCCGCGGTGGCGCCGATCCACAAGACCCGCGGGCGGGAAACAGCGCCCGGGTCAAGATCGCTCGTGGCAACGTGTGAAGGCATGGTCATCTTGCCCATCGTCCCGCGCCGGCTGCCGCGCCGGCAAGCTGGGATGGATGCGAAGGGGGCTTTTGTCGTGGTGAAAGCCGACCTTGACCGGTCTGAAGGCCCGCGGACAATTTGCCGCCAGTCATGTTCAAGGATGAACGTGGCAGTGTTCCACAGGCCCATGCGACCCGTGCACGCGATCCGTGCACGCAGCTTCGCCGGGGCCGCAGGCAGGAGGCCGGCATGGCTGACGAGAGGCTTCGTGATCGGGACGACGAGGGGGCCGACCGCCGTTCGCGGCGGCAGCGGGGCGGTCGGGAGGCAGGCCGCGGCATCACGCTCTCGCAGGTGCTGGCCGACGCCACCTTCTTCGCCTGCGACGACATCGTCGCCACCGGCTGTTCCGACGATCCTGACACCTGCCGCCCGGGCGACGTGTTCGTGGCCCGGCTGACCGCCGAGGGCGACGGGCACGACGACGTCGAGCGGGCGCTCGACCGCGGCGTGGCGGGCGTGGTGGCCGAACGCATCATCCCCACCTTCGGCACGCCCCTGTGCATCGTGCCGGAGAGCGGCTGGGCGCTGGCCCGGCTCGAGCATGCATTGGCGGGCGATCCGGCCCGCCGGATGCGGGTCATCGCCATCACCGGCACCAGCGGCAAGACCACCACCGCCTGGCTGGCCGCCTCCGTGCTCGCCGAGGCGGGGCTCCGTGTGGGCGTGCTGTCGGACCTGGGGTGCCTCACCGCCGATGCCACCGAGCCGGTGGCCGCCGACCTGGCCCGCCCGGAGGTGCTCGCCGACTGGCTGCGACGGCTCGGCGAGGACGGCTGCACGCACGCGGTCGTCGAGGTGTCGAGCGTCATGCTCGCCGCCGACTGCCTGGCGGGGATCGACTGCGACACCGTCGCGGTCACGAACCTCGCCGCGGCGCATCTCGACATCCACGGCACGACAGCCGCCTACCACGCGGTCAAAGCCCGCATTCTCGACTGTCTCGGCGCGGATGGTTGCCTCGTGGCCACCGCCGACGACGACCGTGTCGGTCGCCTCATCGACCGGCGGATCGCGGCGGCAGGCCGTGGCACCGTGATCACCGCCGGGCTCACCGCACCTGCCGATGTCGGCGCCACGCCCGTCGAGCGAACGCTCTTCGGCCAGACCTTCCTCGTGCAGGCGGGCGGCCATTCGATGCCGGTGGCGGTGTCGACGCCGGTGGCAGGGTTCGTCCGCGACACCCTGCTGGCGGTGGCCATCGGACTCCGCTATCGCGTGCCGCTCGAGCGGATCGTGCGGGGCATCGAGGCCTGCGGCAGCGTGGCCGGCCGCATGGAGCGGATCGACCGTGGCCAGCCCCATGCCGTCTTCGTCGATCATCCGACGAGCGGCCATGCGGTCGCGGCCACGCTCGGCGGACTCCGCCGTCTCACGTCGGGCCGGCTCGTGGTGCTGGCGGAAACCGCCTGTGCCCAGCGGCTGGTGGCCGACGCCACGGATGCGGGCGACCCGCTGCCGGAACGCGATCGGCTGGATGCCGACGCCCGGGTGACCGCCACGTTCAGCCGCCGAACCCTGCGCTGGGCCGACGACTGCCTCGTCGTGCCCCCCACGCTGATGGACGAACTCGGCAGGGCCGCCGACGTGATGGCCTATGCGCGGATCGACCGGCTGTTGTCGTCGCTGGGCGAACAGGACTGCCTGCTCGTGCTGGGTGACGTGAACGGCCGTTGCGAGAGCCCCATCGATCCCGACGGCGATCCGCTGCCACTGGCGGCTGTCGTCGACGGCTGGCTGCAACTGGCCCATGTTCCGCAGCCGATCGTGTCGGGGCGTCACGCGGCGTGACGCCCCCGCCGCCGACGCCGGATGGACGCCGCCAAGCCGCTTGGGGCAGAATACCGCCTCCGGGCATGGTCAGACTCCCGGGCAGAACAGGTTCACCAGGCGCTTTTCATCAGGTGCATTTCATGAAGTCACGCCACAACGGCACGGCAGTGGATGCCGCGCTCGCAGACGCCCAGCGGGGCGGCACGCCGTTCGACGATCTCGGCCTGGCGGTCTCGTGCCGCGAGCCGCTCTCCCACCACACGTGGCTGGGCATCGGCGGCGAGGCGGAATATTTCTGCGAGCCGGTCGATGTCGAGGCGTTGTCGCGGCTCGTTGCGCGGTGCCATGCCCAGCGGATTCCGTTTCGCGTGATCGGTGGCGGCTCGAACATCCTCGTTCCCTCCGCCGGTTTTCCGGGCCTCGTGGTGCGGCTCTCGGCCCCCGCCTTCTCGAGCATCGCGGTCGATCGGCCGATGCTCCTCGCGGGCGCCGGTGCCAAACTCGTGCACGTGGTCTCCGCGGCGGTGCAGGCGGGGCTCTCGGGCCTCGAGACGCTCGTGGGCATCCCGGGCACGGTCGGCGGGGCGCTCGTGGGCAATGCCGGCGGGCACGGCGGCGACATCGGCGAGTGCGTGCGGGAGGTGAGCGTGATGCTGCCCGACGGCACGACCGAGATCCGCACGGGGGCGAAGCTGGCCTTCGAGTCGCGGTGGAGCAACCTCGACGACTGCATCATCATCGGCTGCAAGCTCGAGCTCGACGAGGAAGACCCGGAGCGGCTCACGAAACGGATGCAGAAACAGTGGATCGTGGCCCGATCCGAGCAGCCCTCAGGCACGCGGACCGTGGCGATGATGTTCAAGGATCCGCACGGCAGTTCCGCGGAATCGCTCGTGGTGCAGGCCGGCGGCCGCGACCTCCGGGTCGGCGAGGCGTCGGTCTACGCAGCCCACGCCAACTACGTGGTGGCGGCGCCGCACTGCCCGAGCGACGACGTGCGGGCGCTGATCGAATTGGTGCGGGCCAAGGTCCGCGAGCGGCTGGGAGTGGAACTCACGCCGCAGATCGAAGTCTGGTGAAAGGGGCGGTGACATGGGTGCCCCTCCGCGCCGCGGCCGGCCGTTTCCCGTCGAAGAGCCGGAAAGCGCCGGACTGTCCGCGTTTCTTGCCGAACACCGCGCGGGCCTGGGCGCGGTCGCCGTGCTCGCGGCGGCGGCCTTCGCGGGCTGGGCGCTTTGGTCGCGGATGTCCGAGCCGGCCCGCACACATCCCGACACGATCCTGATGCCCGACGCGGTGGAACTGCGGGGCGTGGCCCCCTGGGTGCGTTCCGATCTCAAGGCCGAGGCGCTCCGCAACGCGAGCCTCGACGGGGGGCTGCCCCTCGACGATCCGGAACTCTCGCGTCGGCTGGCCCGCGCCTTCGAGATGCATCCCTGGGTGCGGCTGGTGGTGGACGTGAGCCTGCGTCATCCCGCCGCGGCGACGGTCGACGTGGAATGCCGCGAACCGGTGGCGATGGTGGGAGTGAAGGGCGGGTTGCTGGCGATCGATGCCGATGGCGTCGTGCTGCCGAGCGGCGATTTCACCGCCGAGTCGGCGGCGGTCTATCCGCGGATTGCGGGCATCGACTCGAGTCCGCAGGGGCCGGAAGGCACCCCGTGGGGCGATCCGCTCGTGGACGAGGGCGCGGCGGTCGCGGTCGCGGTCGGCCCCGAATGGAAGTCGCTTGGGTTCACGGAGTGTCGGCCTGTGGGAAAGCATGGGCTGAGGCGGTGGGAGCTCGTGGGACCGCCGCCGCGGACGATCGTGTTCGGATCGGCGCCGGGCCGGGAACAGGCGGGCGAGCCCCTGGCGGCGGCGAAGATCGCCAGGCTGCGGGCCCTCGCCGCCGAACCGGCCGCGGACGACGCGGAGCGGATCGATCTCACGCAGGCGGATGGCGACGCCCCGGATGCCGCCGCATCGCCGGCCATCCCCTCGATTCCCTCACCGTGACAGCACGAGCCCGCGAACGGCCTGAAACTGAGGATGCTCGGCCGAACGGCACCATTCGAAGAGCACGGCCTCGGTGGTGGTGAGGATCGCGCCGGAGGATTCGAGCCGCCGCAGGGCGATTTCGTGGTCGAGCGGGTGACGGGAGCCGACGGCATCGACGGCGATGAATACGGTCAGCCCACGGGCCAGCAGGTCGAGGGCCGTCTGCGCGATGCAGACATGGGTTTCGAGGCCGCAGAGCACGACCGATTCGACGTCGGCGGCAAGAGCGGCCGTGAAAGACTCGCTGCCGCAGCAGCTGAAGGCCATCTTCGTGAGCGCCGCAGGCAACTTCGCGGCGAGGTCGGGCGGCGTGGGGCCGAGCCCCTGCGGATACTGTTCGGTGAGCACGCTGCGGACGTCGAGGAGCGTCGCCGCGCTGGCGAGCCGGCCGGCCATGGCAACCACCCGCGGTCCGTCGGGCATGGCAGCGAGCAGCCGCTCCTGGATGTCGACGACGCAGAGCAGGCAGGTGGGGGGATGGAGTCGCATGGAAACCTCGGTCGCGGGCCGCGGCATCATAGATCGGCCAGGGCGAATTCGCCATGCGGCGTGAACCGCAACGTGCGGCCGGTTTCGGAGTCGATGCGGATCGCGATGTCGAGCCGGTCGGCGGGCAGGGCCGTGGCTATCCGCTGCGGCCATTCGACGAACACCCAGCAGGGACCGGCGGTTGCATCCTCCCAGCCGATCTCCGCCAGGTCGCCCGCACCGGCGAGACGGTAAAGGTCGGCGTGCACGAGCCGTTCGGGGGTGAATTCCTGCGGCCGGTCGTGAGCCGCGGGGACGGCGTGCACGTGGATCAATCCGAACGTCGGGCTCACCACCTCGTCGGCATCGATGCCGATGGCGGCGGCAACGGCCTTGACGAACGTCGTCTTGCCCGCACCGAGATCCCCTTCGAGGGCGACGAACGCCCGGGCCGGAAGCGCCGCCGTGAGCCGCCGGGCGAGCGCCGCGAGGGCCGCCTCGTCGGGCACCGTCGCGGTCTGCGGCATACCACCCTCAGCCGTCGAAGGCATGGACGTATCCCTTCGGCTCGAGCGGCCTGCGCATGCCGTGGGCATCCTCGGCGACGAGGCCCGTCTCGGCCGTCACCTCGCCGATGATCGTGAACGGGAGATCGAACGGGGCGTGGCCCGCCTCGGCCACGAGGGCCCGGGCCGCAGCGGGCGGCATGGCGAGGATCAGCTCAAAATCCTCGCCATCGGAGAGGGCGTGGTCGAGCGGCGATCTGCCGTCGCCCGGGAGTTGGCTCATCCGCCGCGCATCTGAGTGGATCGGCACGTCGGCCAGCCGCACGACCGCGCCCACCCCGCTGGACGCCAGCAGCCGCGAGAGGTCGAGCGACAGGCCGTCGCTGACGTCGATGGCGGCATGCACGGCGAATCGCTCGGCGATCGCCAAGGCCGCGCGGCACCGGGGCTGCACGGCGAGATGCCGGCCCAGCAGGCTGCCCCCGCAGGCTCCGGTGACGACGAGCAGATCGCCGGGCTTCGCACCGTCGCGCCGCCAGGCTTTGCCCGGCGGCACGCTGCCGATCGCCGTCACGCTCACGACGAGCGGGCCATCCCAGGAGTTGGTGTCGCCGCCGGCCAGCGTGCAGTCGTGGGCGGCGGAGATCGCCTCGATGCCTTCGAGCAGGCCGTGGGCGATCGCGTCGCCGCCGGAACGCGGCAGGCAGACGGCCGCGAACACCGCCTCGGGCCGGGCGGCCATCGCCGCCAGGTCGCTCAGGCTCACGGCCACGGCCTTGTGGCCGACCGCCCGCGGCGGGCAGTCGGGGCCGAGGATGAAGTCGACGCCCTCGGTGAGCATGTCGACCGTGACGACCGTGCGGCGCATGGCGGGCGGCCGGAGCACGGCGGCGTCGTCGCCCGGAGGAACCTCCAGCCGCGGGTCGGACGGAATACGGTCGAGCAGCCAGGTGACGAATGCAGTTTCCACGGGGGCATTCTAACCGGATCGAAAAAAGCTGCGTCCCGATGGCGTTTCACCCGTCCCTCGCTCGCGCTTCGGGCGTGCATGGGGATCTGCGGTGCACTCACGCCCGCACCGCAAGCGCGGGCGATCGCCCCCGCGGCTCCGTCGAATCAGCGTCGGATCGTCTCGGAGACGAGGTGACCGAAGAGCGTCTCGCGGCCGCGGAGCACGTAGAACTTGATCGGGTTCAGGTGCTCCTCCTCGGCCTTGTCGAGAATGTAGGAGATGTTGTCGGGCACGATCGTCTCCCAGACATGCAGGCCGACGAGGATGTCGCCCTTGCGAATGCCCTGCTCGTCGGCCGGCCCGCCCTCGCGGACCTCGCTGACGAGCAGCCCGCCGCGATACCGCGACTGCAGCCGCTGCACCTTCGCCACCGGCACCGCCTCCAACCGCAGGCCGATGTCGGTCCAGCACCGCTCCTCCACCGGGAGCGTGTCGCGGCGGGCGGCGGCCAGCGACAGGTCAATCTTTTCCTCTCCGCCGGCTCGCATCACCGTCACCGACACGCTCTCTCCCGCCCGGCGGCCGAGCAGCCCACGCTCGATGTCGAGCGGACGCGCCACCGGCATCTCGCCGATTTGCGTGATCACGTCGCCGGCTTTCACGCCCACGCTCTCGGCGGGGCTCTGGCGGTGGACCGCCTCCACGATCACGCCCCGCGGCCCGTCGGTCCTGGCCACGATGCCGTGCCAGGTCCGGTCGACCCGCTCGACGGAGAGCAGCGCGGCCACCACGTCGAGCACCCTGTCCACCGGGATCGCGAAGCCGATGCCCTGCGCACCGGCGCGGACGGCCACGTTGATGCCGATCATCTCGCCGTTGATGTTGAGCAGCGGGCCGCCGGAGTTGCCCGGGTTGATGCTGGCGTCGGTCTGGATGAGATCGTCGTATCGCTGCGTGCGGCTCACCTCGACGTCGCGGTGCAGGGCCGAGACGATGCCGCGGGTGACGGTGTGCTCGTAGCCGTAGGCGTTGCCGAGCGCGAGCACCGTCTCCCCGATCATCAGGTCGGAAGAAGTGCCAATCGTAATCACGGGCAGCGGCCTGTCATGCTCGAGCTTGATGACCGCGAGATCGGTTCGCGGGTCGTGGGAGACGAGCGAGGCCGACGTCGTCTTGCCGGAAGCGAGCGTCACCTCGATCCGGCGAACACCCTCGACGACGTGGTAGTTGGTGACCACGTAGCCCCGGGAGTCGATGACGACGCCGGTGCCCATGCCGTTGACCCGCTTCAGTTCGCCCCCGCCCTCGTCGTCGGGGCTGGGCACGAATTTCTGCCCATGGATGTTGACCACGCTGTCGCGGGTGGATTCGACGGCCTTGACGATCGCCGTCCGCCGGCCTTCCACGGCTCCAGCCGTCCCCGCCGTCGCGACCCCAAGCAGCAGGGCGAGAGCCGGAAGGAAGGTCCACGAACAGCGCATCAAGCCAGACTCCCCAAAACCCCCATGCTGATCGGCCCAGGCGGGCTGGCGATCAGGCCACACGGCAGTGCTTCCATCGGCAGCGGGCTGTCGGCGGGCTGGCCTGACCTCCCCCTGCAGGACTTTGCATCGGATGCTTGCAGCGGCCGGTCCACCGCCCGAGCGCCGAGGCGGCACAGCTTTCCCAAATGGTTGCCGGTGGCAAGCGTTTTGAGGACGGCGTCCCATGCCTGACGGGCCGCGGAAAATTACTCACGCCGGGGCAGAGAGCCTGAGGCCCCCTCGCCGGGAGGGATTCTGGGCTGCTCGGGCCGGTTCGCCCCGATGAGCAGCGGCAGTACCTGCAGGGCGAGGAACAGCCCGAGCACGGCAAGCACAACCTGCGGCCAGATCCCGGCCAACCGCTCGCCCCATTCCCAGCCTGCCTCGCGGGCGATGCCCCCCACGAGGGTCGCCAGCACGAGCACGAGCAACGCCGCCAGCACCAGTCCGCAGCCGAGCGATGCCATCGTGCCACGAAACGTGCCCAGTTCGGAAAACTCCTCCTGATGCAGGTCGATCGCCCGGCCCTTGGCGAGGCTGCGCGGCACGGTCTCCGCCAGTTCGATGGCCCGCGCGGCATCGGACCAGGCCGCAGGGGCCACCGCGGTGGTCTGGTGGGAATCGTGCAAGGCGTCGAGCATCACCTGCCCAGGGTCGAACGTCGCGGTTTCGGAGCCGTTTTCCGACCAGGTCCACGGCAGCCGGCCGCCGTCGGCAGCCGCGGGATCGTCGGGGATGTCCGGAATGTCGACTGCGCAGGAGCCCTGAGCGTGGTTGAGCGTGATCCGCAGGCTCGGCCGGTCACCGCGGACCACCTGCCACCGCACGGGCACCTGCGACGGCCCGGTGAGGCCGACAGCGAGCGTGTTCCAGGCGGCGTCGGCATCGGCGGCACCGAGCGTGGAGAGCCGGGAGGGATCGCCCGCCAGCACCCGCACGAGATCGGCGTCGACGGCGAGCGCCCGCAGGACCGCATCCCGCGACCGTTCGACCAATCGCCGTTCCATCATGATCGTCTCGACCGCGCCCAGCGGGCTGGCACCGGCGAGTCCCGCCTCGATCCGTTCCTGCAGCCGGCGGATGAAGGGATGGAGGCGGTCGGGCAGGAAGGGAATGAGCCGGCCGCCGGAGTCGCCGCGGATCATGTCGAGCTCGTACGCCCAGAGCATCGACAGCGTGAGCGGATGGGAAAGCAGTAGCGTGCGGCCCGCCTGCACGAGCGCCCGCACCCCGTCGGCGCGGCCATCGTTCCATCCATCCCGCCCGACCAGCACGGCATCGCAGACCCGTGGGTCGAGGAGGCTTTGCCAGGATGGGTCGCGGGGCACGTCGGCGGCCACCAGCCGTGCCAGCGGGCCGGTGGTCGGCAACTCGCAGCCGATCGCGATCGTGTCGCCCCGGGTGGCGGCGGCCGCCACCACCTGCGCGATCCGGGCGTCGATGCCGAGGAGTCCAAGCTTCATGACCATATTGTTTCCGGCCGACCGGCATCCGACCAGCCCGGGCCTGTCCAGCCGGGGCCTGGTGGGGTATAGGAGTGAGTATGAACGCGGAAGTGATTGCGATCGGCGACGAACTCACCACCGGCCAGCGGCTCGACACGAACAGCCAGTGGCTGTCGACCGAACTGGGCCTGCTCGGCATCCCGGTGCTCTTCCACACCACCGTCTGCGACACGCTCGAAGCCGGCATCGAAGCCTTTCGCATCGCGGCCACGCGGTGCGATCTGGTGGTGGCCACCGGGGGCCTGGGGCCGACGGCCGACGATCTCACCAGGGACGTGCTGGCGGCGGTGGCCGGCGAGCCGCTCGAACTCTCGGCAGCGGCGCTCGAGGCGGTGGAGTCGCGGTTCGCCAGACGGGGCGTGGCGATGCCGGAGAGCAACCGGCGGCAGGCGATGTTTCCGCGCGGCAGCAGGATCATTCCCAATCCCGACGGCACCGCCCCGGGCATCGACCTCGACCTGCGGCTGCCCGCCGGCCGTGCGAGCCGCATCATCGCCCTGCCGGGTGTGCCCTCCGAGATGCGGTCGATGTGGAACGGCACCGTTTCCGGCGCCCTCGTGGCGATGCTGCCCGACGCGGGCGTGTTCGTGCACCGCCGGATCAAGTGCTTCGGGGCGGGCGAGAGCGCGATCGAGGCGATGCTGCCCGACATGATCCGACGCGGCCGTGATCCGCTCGTCGGCATCACGGCGCACGAGGCCACGATCACGCTGCGGATCGTGGCGCGCGGTCGCGACGAAGCGGAGTGCCTGGCGAAGATCGCGCCCACCGCGCAGACGATCAGGGAATGCCTGGGCGCTCACGTGTATGGCGTGGATGACGACGAGGTGGAAGACGCCGCGGTGCGTGCCCTGTCGGCAGCCGGGATCACGCTCGGCACGGTCGAGATCGGCACCGAGGGCCGCGTGGCGGCCTGCCTGGCGCAGGCTGAACAGCGCAGGCCGGCCGGCGTGGCAGCGGCGGCCGCCTACCGGGGCGGCATGGTGCTGCCGGCCGTCACGCGTGCGGGGAGCGATCCGGATGCGGTCGCCGGCGTCACTGCGCTGGCCGAGCGGGCCCGGGCCGACTTCGGCGCCACGCTCGGCCTGGCGGTCGGGGCGGCCCGACCGGGGCCCGAGGGCCGGCAGGTCGTAACGATCGCGTTGGCCGACGGGCGGCGTGTCGAAGTGATCGAGCATATGCTGGGGGGTGGCCCCACGCTGGCCCTGTCGCGTGCGGCGAAGACCGCCGTCGACCTCATCCGCCGAACGCTCGTATCACGGAACGCCGTTGCATGAGTGCACGCATCGAATCAATGTCGTCTCACGATCCGGGCCGGGCCTCCAACTGGCGGACGCTCCTCTTGTTCGGCGGATTCGTCACGCTCGTGGGCCTGATCGTCTGGCCGTCCCTGGCCGGCCGCATCCAGTATGCGAAGACACGGGCCGAACTTGCGGCGATCCGTGATGCCGCTGCCGGCGCGGAATTGAGGTCGGTGGGCAAGCTGTTCACGACGCTCGCCCGGGTGATCGGACCGGCGGTGGTCAACGTGACGGCGAAGAAACGGGTCCACACGCTCGCCGACGAGATCGCCGCCCTGCGGGGGGAGCAGCCCGGCGGCGCCACCGACGAGTCGGTGGGATCGGGGGTGATCGTGGAATCCGACGGCGTGATCCTCACCAACTACCATGTCGTCGCCCAGAGCGACGAGATCGACGTCGCGCTGGCTGATGGCCGCCGCTTCGAGGCCGATCTCGTGGGTGCCGACGCCGCCACCGATCTGGCCGTGCTGCGGATCGATGCCAAGGACCTGCCGAAGGCCGAGTGGGCCGACAGCGACACCGCGGAGGTGGGGGAAATGGCGTGGGCGATCGGCAACCCCTTCGGCCTCGACCGTACGATCACCTACGGCATCGTCAGTGCCGTGGGCCGGCGGGGGGTGGTGGACAACCCCTTCCAGGAATTCCTGCAGACCGACGCCTCGATCAACCCGGGCAATTCGGGCGGGCCGCTCGTCGACGTGCATGGCCACGTGATGGGGATCACGACGGCGATCGTGGGCAAGGGGTTTCGTGGCATCGGCTTCGCCATCCCGAGCAACACGGCCCGGCGGGTCTGCGACGAGATCCGCACGACGGGCCACGTGGAGCGGGGCTACCTGGGGATGGCACTGCGGGAACTGCCGCCCGGCCTCGCCGGCGGACCGGGCGCGGCGGTGGCAGCCGTGGAACCCAAGTCGCCCGCCGCGGACGCCGGCGTGAAGCCGGGCGACGTGGTCCTCAGCTTCGACGGCGAGGAGATCACCGAACCGGCGACGCTCGTGCTCCTGCTGACGCGGGCCCCGGTCGGAGCGGAAGTGCCGATGGAGATCGTCCGCGACGGCGAGCAGCAGACGATCACCGTGCGGGTCGGCCGCCGGCCCCACGACAACTAGGGCGGATGTCAGGCGGGCCGGCAGCTGAAGCGGCTACGGGTTCGCGTCGCCGGGTGGCGTGCCTTCGGCCGGCGGGTCGTCGAGGAACTTGGCGAAGTTGAATTCGTCGGCGCCGAAGCCGCCGCCGAGTTTGCCCGTGAACCCGAAATCATCGCCCGAAGCGGCGGTCGCCTTCGTCGACGGCGCGGCCGGAGCGGCGACCGGCCGATCCACCGCCGTGCCCTGCGGCCGGGCCTTGAGCGCGGCCGACACGCCGGCCAGCCACGCCCCCCCCGGGAAGGCATAGGGACGGAATTTTTCGAGCGTGCCGGTCTCTTCGTGGATGAAGAGCGCCCGCTGCGGCCCCAGTTTCACGGCCGCCGGGCTGTCGACCAACTGGCTGGAATCGGAGCCGCTCATCTGGAAGAGCACGCGGAGTTCGAACTCCTTGAGCGTGCCCCGTTCGAACGTCCGCTGCAGATTGGTCAGCGAATCGCACCAGATGAGCACGTGCACGCCCACCGGCGGCCCGTCCTTGAGCAGGGCCACCAGGTTTTGCGCAGGGGTGGCCTTCTGCTCCCCACCGAACGACGAATAGCCGAAGTCGGCCTCGTTGCGCCGCAGTTCGCGAAAGCGGGCCAGATCCCGAATGATCACGTAGACCGCCTCGCCGTCGAGCACCTGCTCGTCGATCCGGCGTCGAACCTCGTCGGCGAGCCGCTGGATCGCATCGCCCACTCCCAGCCGGCCCACCAGTTCGGTCTCGTGCGGCAGGGAGGGGGCCAGGTTCGCCAGCAGGATGTCGGGCTTCTCCTCGGCGATCGCCGGCTCGAACACGACGAACCGCGCCGCCCGCCCGAGTCCGCCGCCCGGATGCGGGTCGTGCGCGGCGGCGAGGCTCACGATCGACATCGCCAGCAGGCTCACACCGAGATCCTCACGCTGCCCCACGATGAGCAGGTTGGCACCACCCTGGCGGCGGAAGACGGCGGCGGTCGGATCCTTGATGGCGATGGCGTCGCCCAGCCAGGCCAGCGGCGGCGTTTGCGAACGGCCCCCCACCGTGCCCGCGCCGAGCAGTTCGGCCAGCACCGCGTTGCCCGCCGGGTCGGCCGCCTCGTTGCCATCGAACACGATCCGCGGCAGCGCCGGGATGTCGGTCCGCCGATCGGCCAGCCGCCGCAGGGCGCCGAGATACCGCTCGCGGCGTTCGTCGTTCAAGAACACGACCTGGAACGGATTGTTGCCCGCGACCATGCCGTTGGCGTCGTTGTAGATCGCCTCGCCGGGCCGGGTCAGCAGCCGGGCGGCGGTGTTGTCTTCGCTGAGGATCAGGCTCGAGTCGGCCTCGTTGCACTGCAGCGCGATGCGGACGGCCATCTGCCCCATCGTGGCGCGGGGCAGGCTGTAGGAGCCGCCGAGCGTCTGGGAGCCGAGCAGCACGTGCATGCCGAAGGCCCGGCCCTGACGCACGAGGCGGTCGAGGATGAGGGCGGCGTCCTGGGCGATCTTGTCGTCCTCGACGAAGATCTCCTGAAACTCGTCGATGATCAGCAGGATGCGGGGCATCGGTTCGCCGTTTCCCGACTGGCGGAAGCCGGCGACGTCCTGCACGGCGAACTCACGGAACAGGTCGCCGCGTCGCTTGAGTTCACGGTCGAGTTGCTCGAGCACCGAGAGGCCGAACTCGCGCTCGCTTTCGATCGCGATCACCCGCGCGTGCGGCAGCCGGTAGTGGTCGTAGAGCTTGAACTCGACGCCCTTCTTGAAGTCGATCAGGTAGAACTGGATCTCGCTCGGGCTGTAGTTGAGCGCCAGGCTCGTGATCAGCGCGTGCATGAGCGTCGACTTGCCCGAGCCCGTCTTGCCGGCGATCAAGGCGTGCTGGCTCGTGCCCTTGCCGAGCTTCATGTACTGCAGCTTCTTGGCCCCCGCGGGGCCCAGCGGCGCGAGCACCTCGCTGGCCGTGCTGCCGGTCCACCAATCCTCCTCCTTCGGCGCCACGCGGTCGAAGGGCACCTCCACCCGCTTGGCCGCCTTGGCCGCCTTGCCCACCCGCTGGATGATCTGCGTGAACACCTCGTCGGTCGGCGGTTGCTCGACGGTGAGCGGCCATTTTCCGAAGTCGGGGTCGCTCCAGGTGGCGACGCCGTCCTTGAGCACGAGGGTGGTAGCGTGCTTTTCGAGGTCGGCCAGGCTGAAGTTCGACGGCATGTGCTGCGACGTGTCGACCGAGACGATCGTGTAGACCCCGCACCGGGCGCCCGAGGCGGCGATGCTGGCCAGCCGGCGGGCGCTCGTCTCGGTGAAGTTGGCGGGGAAATTCGCCACCACGACGAAGCGATAGGGCTCGGGCACCTCGGCGTCGGCGTTGTAGTCGCCGATCGATTCGTATTCGTTGCGCAGGTATTTCTGGATCACCAGTTCGATCTGCTCGGTGATGTCGGCCAGGCACTGTTCGATCTGCGGCGGCTCCGTCCAGATCCGGCTGGTGACGAGCAGTTCGTCGTAGTCGGCGAGGTGCATGAATCCCGCGAACTGCTTGCCCAGCCCGAGCGGGTCGATGATCGTGAAGCGGGTCTGCCCCGCCGGCACGCCGCTGGCGATTCGCAGCGTGAGCGCCTGCATCATCTCGGAGGCGATCTCCTTCTGGTCGCCGGTCGTCTTGACCAGCAGGGACGCCTCCACGGGGAAGGGGAGGATGGCGGGCTGGGGCCAGGCGATCGGTCCGAACGCGTTGAACTCCGGCCGCGACGATACGCCGCCCGGCACTTTTTCCAGCGACAGGGCGAGCTCTCCGAAACGGAGGCCCGGCGGCGACACCGTCGGCAGCGGGCACTCGTCGGAAGCGAGTTGCTCCCAGGGGCGGAACGCGTCGGCGTCGATCGCCGCGGCGTCGTCATACACGGCGGCTGTCTCGGTGCGGGCCGTTCGCCAGGCGTCGGTCATCTGCTGCCAGCGGTCGCCGCGGCGGCGCTCCGCCGCGGCGACCCGCTCGTCGCGGGTGCGGGCGAGTTGCTCCACCTGCTCGCTGCGGCTGGTGGCCAGCGCCTCGAGACGGGGTGGATAGGTCTTCTCGGCGGCCTCGCGGGTCGTCGCCCGCTTCTTCTCGATCTTGTCGACGGCCTCGGTGTATTTCGCCTCCAGCTCGGCGGTCTGCCTGTCGCGTTTCTCGGCGGCGGCGGCGAGGTCCGACTCGGCCTTGAGTTTCCGCTGCTTCGTCTCCTCGGCGAACGTGGCGTCGAGCCTGGCAAGCTGGGCGTCGTGCCGTGCCTTGATGAAGCCGGTGCTCGCGGCCAGGCAGCGCCGTGCGTCTGCGATCGACCGGATCAGTTCAGCCCGTACGGCCACGGCCTGGGCGCCGGCGGTCTTCCGCATCCGACTGATCAGCCACATCCCCAGCCCGGCGCCTCCACCCGCCACGGCCACGACCGCCGCACCGGCGGCGGCGAGTTTGGTGCCCAGGGCCTCGGCGAAGCTGCCCGGCACGAGAAAGAGGGCCGCCGCCCCCGCGGCGATCCCGAGTAGGATCGGCAGCAGGATCGCCGCCGCCCGCGTGCCGCCGGCGAAGGCGGTGGCCACGCTCTTGAGCCCGATGAGCCTGGTGGCATTGTCCGTCGCCGTGGCGCGGAGCTGCTCGAGGTGCGTGAGCAGTGCGGAGCCGGTCGGCAGCGGTGCGGGATCGGTGGCTGCGGCAGCCTCGCCAACGTCGGCCGCGGAAATCTTGCGGTCTGCCAGGAACTTCAGGCTGCGGGCATCGGCCTCGTCGAGCTGCGCGGAGACGGTGGCCAGTTCCTTCTCGGCCCGGCGGAGGATCTTGGTCGGCTCGGTACGTTTTTCCCGGAACACCTCCTTCGACGAATTCTCGTCGAATTGCGCCTCGTCCTTGAGTTGCGTCTGCTGGTTTTCCCAGGTGCGGTTGATCGTCGCCGCGAACCCCTTTCGCTGGGTGTCGAGCTTCGCCCGTTCGGCTGCGGCGTCGGCATCGGCCTTCTGGTTCAGCGCGGCGTGCTCGCGGCGGGTCGCCTCGATTTCCGCGGCGAACTTCTTCTCGACCGCCGCGATCGTCGTCTCCGCCTGCTGCCGCGCGGATTCCATCTCCGTCTCGTATTCCGCCACGATCTCGTGCTCCAGCCTACTGCGCTCCGACGCGGCCTGACGCAGGCGGTGGAGTTGCTGTCGCAGGAGTTCGCGGTCGTAGGCGTGGTGGCTCACGGTGACTGGTCCAATGTCGGGAAGGAATCGAGATGCGAGAGGGGAACGGTTGAACGGTGCGATCGGCTCAGAAATCGTCAGTGTCACTCACCTCGCGGGCGGCGCGGGCGAGGACTTCGGCCAACCGGCCGACGGCCTCGAGCGTTTCCTTGACCCGCGGGCCCAAGGGCTCGATATGCTCCTCGTGAAACGCCCGGCTCGTGGCGTCGTCCCAGGTGTCGCGGGCAGCCTCCCACTTCAGTCGCAGCTGTTTCAGGGCGAGCGCCATCTTGCCCGCGCCGCCGGAGAGATCGGCGTTCATGTCCCGCCCCCATCGTGGCCGGAAGCCGGCGCTGCATCGCCGGCCGGACGAGTGACGATCGTGGCAGGGGGCGCTGCCGCGGTCGCCCCCTCCTCCACGGGCCGGGCGACGGATGCCTCGCCGCCGGTGGTGCCCGATCCCGCCGTGCCCTGCGGCGATGCAGTGTGGGCATAGTGGTCGAGGGCGACGAGCATCCGTTCGAGGCGGGCCATCGCCTTGGGGCAGTCGATGTCGATCACCTCGCGAAAGCGTGTCAGGCGCACGCCGGTTTCCTGGAACTGCTGCCGCACGACCGGCGCCCACCGGCGCACCGCCTCCGCCTTCTGCTCGGCTCGGGTGAGCCTCTTGCGGGCCTTCTCGAGCGCCTTCTTCTCTTCGCTGCACGCGGGCGTGTTGTCGCCGACCTTCTTGTAGGTGCGGCAATGCTGCAGGTCTTTCATCGCTTGGTTGACGCCATCGGCCGCTCGGCGGACCTCCGTCTTCCAGTAGGCGGCCTGTTCGATGCAGATCCAGTCGACAATCCGCTGCGCCTGGAGCTCGACCTCCGCGAGCGATTGGCCGGTCTCGTGGCGAAATGCCGCCAGCGCCGCCTTCACGAAGGCGAGCGTTTCAATCGATTTGACTTCCGCCTGGGTGGACATGCGTGGTGATCCGGCGCGGTTCCGCGTCAGCGCTGCTGCTGGTATTCCTCGACCCGCTCGGCCTTGCGGATGAGGTAGGGAACGTAGTCTTCCGTCGCCTGCACGAACCGGGCGAAGGTGCTGAGCTGCTGCTCGAACTCTTCGGTGAACTTCTGCTGTTCCTGGTCTCGCCAGGTGGCGCTGAGCGCCGCGAGCTGCCGCTGCACACCCTGCATCTGCGCCATCACCTCGGTGCTGAAGAACCGCAGCCGCGATGCAAACCGCCGCAGCTCCTGCGGGTCGACGATGACCTGTCCCATGATTCCGGCCCTCTCTCGTGGTGCGGGCGGCCGCTGCCGCCGGTCGTGCGCGGGGCGGGATGGGCGGGGTGCCGCACCTCCGACCGCTCCCGACATCGTATCGGTTTCACCCCGAAAACGCACAGTCTGTCGCCGGTCTGCCGGCGCGGAAACCGCTGTGCATGGAGACCGCGGCAGCGTACACTTCGGCGTCGGTCCGCTGCCGTTTCACCGTTGCTTCCGCCGGTGGGGCAGCCCCTCGTCCCGGAGACATGTCCACCGATGCAGCCCACCGCCCCCCACGCCCCCGGAGCCACTCCTGGAGCCACTCCTGGAGCCATGCCCGGACGCCCCGCCGCCGCCCATCCCGGCGAGCATGCCAGTAGCGAGGTGTCGACGTCGCCGGCGCAGGGCTGGCACGTGAGCCACTTGTTTTACCGGTTTGACCGGGCCCGCCTGGCGGCCCTTTCGCCGGAGCAACGTGCCGAGGGCATCAGGCTTTTCTGCGAGGCGCTCGATCCGACCGGCCCGCAGGCTCCGCTCCGGCTGCAGACGTGGCTCGTGCCCGGCCACAAGGCCGACTTCGGGGTGATGGCCATGGATCCGTCGCCGCTGAAGGTTGACGACGTGCATCAGCGGCTGCTGGCTGGACCGCTCGGACAGGCGATCGAGCCGACCTATTCGTTCGTGGGCCTCACGGAGGTGAGCGAATACGTTCCGACGGTCGAGCAGTTCGGCGAGCGGCTCATCGTGGAGGGTGAAACCCGCGACAGTCCGACGTGGAAGGCGAAGGTGCAGGGCTACGCCGCCCGCGAAGACCACATGCGAAAGGCGAGGCTTGAGCCCGAACTCCCGCCGTGGCCCAATGCCTGCTTCTATCCCATGAACAAGAAACGCAAGGTGGGGGAGAACTGGTTCTCGCTGCCGTTCGCGGAACGCAGCCGCTTGATGGCCGAGCACGGGCGGACGGGGATGACGTTCGGCGGCCGTGTGACGCAGCTCATCACGGTGAGCGTGGGACTTGACGACTGGGAGTGGGGTGTGACGCTCTGGGCCCGGCGGCCGGAGTTCCTCAAGGAGATCGTCTATACGATGCGGTTCGACGAGGCGAGCGCACGGTATGCGGAGTTTGGTCCGTTCTATACCGGGTACATCAGCACGCCGGCCGAGCTGCTCGCGCACTGCCACGTGGCGTAGGGAACTCGGTTGGTCGACGACCATCGACGGTGGGCGGGCCGCTCACGGAGTCCATGCATGTCCCACGCCTCTCCCCCCACCTTCACCTACGGCGACATCGCCACGCTGATCGACCACGCCCTCCTTTCGCCGACGCTCACGGCGGGCGATCTCGAGGCGGGCTGCCGGCTCGCCCGCGCCTATGGCGTTGCCAGCGTCTGCATCATGCCGTTCGCGCTGAAACGGTGCGCCGACCTGCTGGCCGGGTCGACCGTGAAGGCGAGCACGACGATCGGCTTTCCTCACGGCGTCAACACCACGAGCACCAAGGTGGCCGAGACGCTGCAGGCCCTCGCGGATGGCGGCGAGGAACTCGACATGGTGGTCAACACCTCGGAGGTGCTCAGCGGCCACTGGGACGCCGTCCGCGCCGACATTCGCGCCGTGACCGAGGCCACGCATGCCGCAGGACAGAAGGTCAAGGTGATCTTCGAGAACTGCTGCTTGAACGACGCTCAGAAGATTCGCCTCTGCGAGATCTGCGGCGACCTTGGCGTCGACTGGGTGAAAACCTCCACCGGCTACGGCACCGGCGGTGCGACGCTGGCGGACGTGGCCCTGATGCGCAGGCATTCGCCGCCGCGGGTGCAGGTGAAGGCGGCCGGTGGCATCCGCGATCTCGACACGCTGCTCGCGATGCGGGAACTGGGGGTGACCCGCTGCGGTTCGAGCCGCACCCAGGAGATTCTCGACGAGGCCAACCGTCGGCTGGGCCGGCCCGCCATGCAGCTGGCCCAGATCGCCGCCGGGGCCGGCTATTGAGATGCCGGTGAGATGCCGGGTCGTGCCCGGTCATGGGGAACGTTCGCCGGTGTCCGAGGTCGGCTCGCCGGCTTCGCCCAGCAGGTCGGTGTCGGATGCATAGCGGTAGGTGACGGTCCGTGGACCGGGCAGGGGGCGGAGTGCGGGCAACGCGTTCGCATCCTTCTGCTCGCGGACGAAGCCGATCTCGCGGCCACGGATCGGCCGGCCGCGGTCGTCGGTCGTCTCGACCAGCAGGCCGTCCCGGGTGAACTCCTCCGTGGACTCGCCGCGGCTCCGGGTCCAGCCGAGCAGGTCGCCGCGGTCGTCGTAGCGGTAGGTGTCGGACCAGTTGGCCGGCGTCACGAGCAGCGGATCGACATACGAGGCCTGTTCCCCGGCGGGCAGCCGTTCGATCGAGACGATTCGCCGGGGCGAGTCGCCATTGAGCGCGTCCCTCCGGTCGGCGGCGGCCGCGACGGGCACCTCCTCGTAGGTTCGCCGCTCGTTGGCCGGGAAGTACCAGGTGACGAAGGCGGGAGCCGACAGGTGGGCCCCGTTATCGGCGAACACGCCCACGTCGACGCGGCTCGATTGAAGGTCGCTCCCGGGATAGATGCCACGCGGATGCCAGTCGACGACGAGCTCGGCGCGGGTTCCCAGCGGGTCGAGCGGCCTGATCCGCACGCGTTCCGCGTCGCCGTGCAGGAGCTTCCAGACAAATGACAGCGGCCGACCGTTGGGATCCTGCGTGTCGGCGACGCTCACCACCATCCGCCGGCGGAAGCGGGCCGCTCGGGCCGCTCGGGCCACGGCCGAAATCGTGTCGAACATCTTCTCGGCGGGGCGGGCTTCGAAAAAGTCGATGCCGGGCCGGCCGAGGTATTCCTCGGTCACCTTCAGCCGCACCAGCGGCGGCACTTCGTCCGCTTTCAGGTCGTGGGCCATCCTCACCATCCGTTCCACGTCGAGCGAGGTGGCGTCGAACACGGGCGGGTGTGCCGTGCCCGAGAGGTAGTCCGCCCGGCCGGCCACGGGCTTCCGGCAGGACCGAAACACCATCTGCACGGTCGGCACCAGCAGATGCTTGTTGATGAGGAACTGCTGTGTCTCCGGCTGGAACGCTGCGATCGTGCTGGCGACCGCGTCCATGAAGGCCCGGTCGGATCCGGACGACCCCTGCGACGTGATGACATAGGGGACGTTGGCTGGATAGACGTCGCCGAAGCCCTTCTCCGCCTCCGGGTCGTGGTCGCGATGTTCGGGATAGAAATAGAGCATGTTGTTGGCGTACTGGTCGGCCAGCAGATTCATCGCGCGGGCGTCGGCCATGGCCAACCGGGGCATGCTCCGCCAGAACGATCCCTGCGTCAGGGCGACCGACGCGTTGCCGATCGTCGGCGCGTTGAAAACGAAGATCAGCTGCAGTCCGCGATGCATCTCACCGAGGCCGTGCATGGCGGTCCTCTTCTTCTTGACCACGTCTGGGTAGGCAACGCGGGCCAGTTCGGGGAACCGGCGGAGGTCCATGGTGCTGTGGTCCTCGTCGTGGTTGTCGTAGACGAAGCCGTGCAAGCCCGCCGCGGTGCCCTCCTTCCGCCATTGACGGAGCAGGTCACCCACCGGCCCCTGTTCCGTCGTGATGCCCGTCTCGTGATCGGCTTCCGGAAACGCATGGAGGACGAAGAACCGGGCGAGTTGCGGCACCCAGAGCGTGTTGTCCTCCGCCACTTCCGCCACGCCGTTCTTCACCAGGCGAGGCTTCGGCGGCGGGCCCGCCGGCTGCCTGTTCTGCCTGGCGGCCCGACCCTGCTCCGCCACGTCGCGCTCGGGGGCGTCGAACACGGAAGCCTCGGGCTGTTCCTGCCGCGCCGCGGCGGGCTCTTCGGCCATGACGAGGCCACGAGAAGCCTCACCCGTGAGGGTGACCGCGGCGCAGATGAGCAGGCAGCGACGGAGCATGCTGGACTGTCCGAGAAGCGGTCATTTCGCCGCCGAGAGGATCATCTCCACGGCGGTTCCCCTCGGGGGAACGCGGCCCTCGAAGGCCTCGAAGAGCAGAGCCTCGTTCGATTGTGAGCTCTCGATGGGCAGATCGAGCATCGCCGTGGGGAAATTCGACAGACAGACCAGGTCGCCGCCGTCTGCCTGGTAGTAGTCCTTGCCGTCGGAGGGATCCCTCCAGAAGACGCTGCCGGCGAACACCCACTGTTCGCGCATCGGCTCGCCGCTGCGGGTGTCGCGGATCCACTGCTGTGCCGGCACTTCCTGCACGCGGCCCGCGTCGTCCTTCCACCGCATCGTGATGCGGACGACCGGCCCGGAGGCGGCCGCGTATTCCGGGTCGAACGAGACGGGCTTGCCGGGCTCCAGGCCGATGGCAAGCAGCCCCACGTGCACGAGCTGCGCGGTGGACTGCGTGGCCACGATCGACTCATGCTCCTTGGTGCCGTGGGGGCAGGCGAAAAACTCGATCGGCCCCTTGTCGACCGCGATCCTGCCGCCCACCACCACACGTTTGCCTTTGCCATCGATCCAGACTTCGTCCTTGGGCGACAGCCTTTTGAGTTCCGGATGACGATCGGGAGCGACCGGCGTCGCTTCGGGATCGGCTGCCCGCCCCGACACCGCGGATGCGAGCGCGGCCAGCACGAGGACCACCGCGGCCCGCATGGTCGCTCCAGTCGCGAGCATGCCCGGGCGGTGATCGTGGGAGATGGGGGGAAATGTCTGCCGCATGGGAGCGCGGGGCCTGAGCCATCGGGGTCGTGGATGCCTGGGCTGCCGTCAGGTACCATACCGAACCTTCGAGGCCGGTGCGAATCCGAGCCAGACCCGGACGACTTCCAGCAACGGCAGGCACGGCGACACCATGGTCACGACGAACACGACGCAGGCGAGGAACGGCAAGCCGAAAAAAGGCGGCAAGCGGGGGAAGTCCGGTGCCGAGCGGCGGTCGCACGAGGAACGGACGGCGCCCGACGCCGACGCCCTGCAGACCACCGCCTCGAGCGCGGGTGCAGCGGCGCCGCAGGTGGAGGCCACGCGGGCGCCGGCGAAGGTGGGGGCCGGGCCTGCCAGCCGACGGATTCGCGGCCTTGCCGACCTGAGCGAGTCGCTCGATGTCCGCCGCCGCCTGCGCCGGCTCGCCCGACAGATCGAGCGCGGCACGCACGACGTGCAAACGATGACCTTCGTCGAGGGGGCGCTCAGCGACTGCCTCGACGACGCTGCGGCCGCAGGCTCCGATCGCGAACGCTGGTTGTCGTGCGAGGCCGCCACCTGGGGGCTGGCCTGGATGGCGCGGACCAGGCGGGCGGGCGGTTCGGCGGGCGGGCTTTTGGAGCGGCTCGTAAAGTTCGCCCGTGCGGCGCAGCCGGCGCTGGCGGCGGGAGACACTCTTTCCTCGCGGTTCGTGCTGACGCTGGCGCGGCTGTTCTGCGACATCGAGGCCTGCCGGTGCCTGGCTGGCGATGCCACCACCGCCCTCACCGACGAGATCCGCCGGCTCGTGTCGGCGGAGGGGACGGTGAGCCTGCGGGGCTCGGCGGCCGTGGTCGAGCGGGTCGTCCGCTGGTGCCTGACGCGGGACGTGGCGTTGGCGACCGGAGCATCAGCCTGGGATGCGGCCACCGAGGAGCACTTCACGAAGGCGGTGGCCACGGCCGTCCGCCTGTTGGGCGGTCAGGGTCGGCTGCTCGTGGGCGCAGGCCGGCTGCCCGCGGCGTTTTCCGATCCCGTCCTGGCCGCCGCCGCGGATTGCGATCGCAAGCGGTTGCGCCGCACGGCCGAGGCGGTGCAGTCACCGGGCAGGAGCGGTGGCCGCGGCAAAGCCGACGATAAGCAGCAGAAACTGCTGTCTCGCGACCTGCACGATGGGGCGGCGGCCGTGGCGATCATCCGCTCCGGCTGGGAGCGGAATGCGATCCGTGTGCTGCTCGAATACCGCGACACCGTGCCACACCTGGAGATCGCGGTCGGCGATCGTCTGCTGGTCGACGGGCCGTGGCAGTGGCGGGCTTCCAAGGCCGGACGCCCGCTCGATCTGGAGGGGTCGTGGACGCTCTCCTGCTGGGAGTCGGATAAAAAGGCGACCTACCTGGAGATCATCGCGCCGCTCTCCGGCGGCCTGCAGATCGACCGGCAGATCGTGCTCCTGCCGCGGGATCGGGTCGTGCTGCTCGCCGATGCCATCACGCAGCGGCCCTCCGACGCGTCCGCCGACACGCTCCCCGAACCGCTGCGCACGCATGCTGCTGCGGGTGGCCTGCGGGTGGAATCGGTGGTGCCGCTGGCCGGCTCGCTCGAGAGCGAGTCGGCGGAGGAGTCTCGCGAGATCCTCGTCCATGACACGAAGCCGCGGTTGTTGGCCCTGCCGCTGGCGTTGCCGGAGTGGAAGACCGCCGGCCGCGGCAGCTTCGCCGCGACCGCGGATGGGCTCGCGCTCGATCATCAGGCTGTCGGGAGCCGCTGCTACTCACCGCTGTGGCTCGACTTCGAGACCGCGCGGCAGGGGCGGCCGCTGACCTGGCGACAGCTGACGGTGGCTGACACGCGGCAGAACCTGCCGCCGCACCAGGCCACCGGCTTCCGGATCCAGGAGGGACTGGAGCAATGGCTCGTCTACCGCACGCTCGACGAACCGCGAAACCGCACGGTGCTCGGCTGCAACATTTCGTGCGGCTTCCTCGTGGGCCGCATCGGTCGGACGGGCGTCGTCGAGCGGGCCATCGAAATCCATTGACCGCGGCGGCCGAGGTGCGTCATGGTCCACGCCGAACCCGCCCGCCGCTGCCGAGAGAACCTCGCCGCCGTCCGTGACCGCATCGCCGAAGCCTGTCGGCGGGCGGGCCGCGAGCCCGCCGACGTGCGGCTCGTCGGCGTGACGAAATACGTGACGGCCGAGTCGGCCAGCATGCTTCTGGAAGCGGGCTGCATCGATTTGGGCGAGAGCCGGCCGCAGTCGCTGTGGGCCAAGGCCGCGGCGCTCGCCACCCATGCACCTGCGCCGCGGTGGCATCTCATCGGCCACCTGCAGCGGAACAAGCTTCGTCGTACGCTGCCGCTTCTCTCCCTCCTGCATTCGCTCGACAGCCTGCGGCTGCTCGAGGCGGTCGAGGCCGAGGCCGGTGGCCTCGTCTGCGATGCGCTCGTCGAAGTGAATATCGCGGGCGATCCAGGGAGGACCGGCGTGATGGAGGCCGACGTGGCCGCATTGCTGGAGGCGGCCGGCGGCATGCCCCATGTGCGGGTGCTCGGACTGATGGGGATGGCGGCGGCGCCGGACGGCGAGGATGGTGGCGCGACGGCGCGACGGCAGTTCGCCCGGCTGCGCGATCTTCGCGACGACCTCGTCGCTCGCCTGCCCACGCCGACCGGCCTCCGCGAACTCTCGATGGGGATGAGCGGCGACTTCGCGGAGGCGATCCTCGAGGGATCGACGCTCGTGCGGGTCGGCTCGGCGCTCTGGGAGGGAATCGAGGCGTGAGCGTTCATCCACGCCCGTAGCGCCAGCGAGGGCGGGGGGGGGGGGGATGGGCCGATTCCCTCGCTCGCGCATCGGGCTTGCATGGGAGCGGGGCCGCAGATGAGGATGCCGTCAAGGTTTCTTGCCACCCAACGGGAGCGCGTTCATGTCGTCCCAGACGCTGCAGCTGATCACGTCGCATCGCGGAGCGTCGTTCTCCGCGGCCGACAAGGTCGATGTCTCCATCGGTCCGCTCGCCGTCCGCTCGCGACGGCTCTCGGGAGGGCGACGCGATGGCGTGCTCCTCGTGGAACTCGTGGCGGGATCGACGAAGGTGTTCGTGCTGCCCGACCGCGGGCTCGGCATCTGGAAGATCATGGCCGGGGAGTTCGAACTCGGCTGGCAGTCGCCCGTGCATGGGCCCGTGCATCCGCGGTTCGTGCCGCTCGCCGAGCCGTCCGGCCTCGGCTGGCTCGACGGCTTCGACGAACTCGTGGCCCGCTGCGGCCTGGTGAGCAACGGGGCCCCCGATTTCGACGAGGCGGGACGGCTGCGGCACCCGCTGCACGGCCGGATCGCCAACCTGCCCGCCCATCATCTCGATGTCACGCTCGACGACGCCGCGGGCACGATCACGCTCACCGGTGCCGTCGACGAGACCCGCTTCCTCTTCCATGCCCTGCGGATGACGACCTCGCTCACCCTGCATGCCGATCGGCAACGGGTCTCCTGGACCGACACGGTGAAAAACATCTCCGACCGGCCGGCCACGATGCAGATGCTCTACCACGTCAACTTCGGGCCGCCGCTACTGGGGCCCGGTGCCGAGGTGGTGGCCGCGATCGAGGAACTGGCACCCCGCGACCAGGGTGCGGCGGACGATGTGGGCAGGTGGAGTCGCTTCGACGCACCGCGGGCGGGCCGCGCCGAGCAATGCCATTGCATGCGGCACAGGCCCGACGAGAAGGGGCTGGCAACCGCGATGCTCGTGGCACCGGAAGGACGGCATGCGGCCAGCCTGTCGTGGCGGACCGACACGCTGCCATGCTTCACGCTCTGGAAGAACCAGGCAGGCCTCGCCGACGGCTACGTGACCGGCCTGGAGCCCGGCACGAACTTTCCCAACCCGCGGGCATACGAGGAATCGCAGGGCCGCGTGGTGCCGCTGGCGCCGAACGCGAGCGTGCGGTTCGACCTGGCGATCGAGCATCTCACAGGGCCGGCCGTGGAGGCGACGCGGGCCCGGCTTGCGGCGTTGTCCGCGGCCGCGCCGCCGACCGTGCATCCGCAGCCGCGGCCCGGCTGGAGCCGAGCCTGAGCGACGCGGTCACCCACCGGTGTGACGACGCCTACGAACTGCACGAGAGCATCGAGCAGCCGGCGCGGTG
>JBILWX010000130.1:0-8971 GCA_044369655.1 Pirellulales bacterium | reverse complement strand
CGGTATTCGAGCGGCTGTGGCCCGCCGGGCGAGGGTGATGCCATCTGCGCCGGCAACTCGGTGGATGTCGATGCCAGCAGGCTGCGGCCACCCGTGGGATCCGTGGCGGGGCCGCTGGCACCAGGGCCGGCCGCCTGTCGGACGAGCACGCTCTGCGGCTGGTCGCCCCGCACGACGGTGCCAGCCTGACTCCGCGGCTGTTCCGCCGACCATGCCGCGGCTGTTTCCGCGGTCCAACCGTTCGTGGGACGGCGACCGTCGGTCGCCGAATAGGCCTGCGTCACCGGTCGGGCAACGGCGGCTTCCTGCGGCACGTCCTGAGCGGGCAGGCTGGGCGCTCCCAGTTCGTTTGCCAGCGCTGTCTGATCGACCTGCGGATCGGTGGGCTCCATGGTGAACTGTCGCACCGTCTGGTTGCCGGCCGAGTCGGCCACGGTGATCCGCACGGTCAGTTCCTCGACCTTCTCGCCCGCCCACCAGATCTCCTCGCCGACCAGGTGGGCCGGGGATTCACGCGAGAGCACCCCCTCCGCGGCCACCGTCTTCCAGCCTTGGGCACCGGCGGTCTGCGCGCCGGCCGTACGGTATTCGAGCTTCAGCGACTCCATGCGAATCGAGTCGTCGATGGCGGCATAGCGGCAGAGGATTTCGCCGTCGGTGCCCTTCCATACCCTGGCCGCGAGTCGCGGCCCGGCCGCGTCGACGAGCACCCGCATGTCGGGCCCCTCACCGCCCCGGGCACGGCCCTTGCGGTCGACCGACCGCAGCCGAAACCAGTATTCGCCATCCGACCCGGCCTGGTAGGTGAAGGTGCCGGCGGAGGGAGCGACCTCGCCCGCTGGCTCCCAGGTGCCGCCCAAATCCTTCGAGACGCTCATCACGACCCGTTGCGGTGCGGCGTCGGCGTCTTTCGCGGCGGGCAGGCGGAAGGGGATCGAAAACGTGCGGTGTTTGGTGCGGACGAGTTCCGGAAGCCGGACCTGCTCGACCGGCCCGTCAGCCGCGGCCTGCGTCTGGAGATGGGGCAGGCTTCCCGAACCGACCATCCAGGCGAACAGGGCGGCGACCGCGACACCCCGGCCGCGACGCGGTCGCTCCGCGCCGCCCCGCCGCGGAGGCATGCCGACCGAATCGGGTTGGAGGTGGACACATCGGACCATGTCGGAAGGGATCGGCCATTCCGCGCGGAAAGTCGCGTTTTTTCGGCACAAACATGAAAACCGGCCCGTTTCGACCCCGCCAGCTTTGCCATTGCCACAGCCTGCGGAGCCTGCGAAAAGTGGGGGGATGTTTCTGGACCCTCCCGGGCGCCGGCGGCCATAATGACGGCTGCGGGCAAGACAGCCTCGGGTCTCCATCAAGACGCCTTCCCCTTCAGGGCGGCCTTCCTCGCAACGGGATTGTCTGCAGTGCAAGCGTTTCTGGTCAGCACCGTGTTGCTGGGAATTCTCGTAGCCATCGGGATCGCTGCGATCATCGCGGTCCGGTCATGGTGGCTCGAGCCGGGTGCCGATCATGGCGATTGGGAAAGCTCGCTCGTCGGCTACAAAAATCTCCGGGACAAGGGTGTGCTGAGCGAAGAGGAATACCGAAAAATATCTACGCTCGTCGAGCCGTACGTGCGGCCCGATACGAAGGCGTCCAGCGCCAAGGCGTCCGGCCTTGGTCCGCGATCGGGCATTTCGTAGGACGCCGGGCACGGGTCTGTGATGAACAGGCGGGGAACGATTTCTCGAGGAACCGAAGCATGCCATCAGGGAAAGACGTCGGCGGACTGGGACGCCGTGGGGCCGGCGGGACGACCAAGAAGAACGCCTTCTGTTCGTTCTGTCGCAAGAGCTACCGCGACGTGGGGCCGCTGGTCGAAGGGCCGGGCGACGTCTACATCTGTGGCGAGTGCATCGACCTCTGCCAATCCATCCTGGATCAGGAGAAGCGGCGGCGGGGAACGAGCAAGCAGCTCTTCACGGCCATCCCGTCGCCCCGCGAGATCGTCCGCCATCTCGACCAGTACGTGATCGGCCAGCAGCACGCCAAGCGCGTGCTCGCGGTCGCCGTGCACAGCCATTACAAGCGGCTCAACATCGGCAGCGAGGGGGGCGACGTCGAGGTCGACAAGTCCAACATCCTGATGCTTGGGCCCACCGGTTCGGGCAAGACGCTGCTGGCCCGGACGCTGGCGCGGATCCTGGACGTGCCCTTCGCCATCGGCGACGCCACCACGCTGACCGAGGCGGGCTACGTGGGCGAAGACGTCGAAAACCTGCTCCTCAAACTGCTCAACGCCGCCGACTTCGACATCGAGGCGGCCCAGCGGGGCGTGCTCTACATCGACGAGATCGACAAGATCGGCAAGACCAGCCAGAACGTCTCGATCACCCGCGACGTCTCGGGAGAGGGCGTGCAGCAGGCGCTCCTCAAGATGCTCGAAGGCACCGTGGCCAACGTGCCGCCCCAGGGCGGCCGCAAGCATCCGGAGCAGCAATACATCCAGATCGACACGTCGAACATCCTCTTCATCTGCGGCGGCACGTTCGTCGGCATCGACAAGATCATCGCCCGGCGGCTCGGCAAGCGGACGATCGGCTTCGGCCAGCCGAGCGGCTACCGCGGCGACGCCGACCTTTCGGAACTGCTGCCGCAGGTCGACTCGGACGACATTCTCGAGTTTGGCCTGATCCCGGAACTCGTCGGCCGCCTGCCGGTGATCTCCTCGCTGCAGCCGCTCGACGAGGCGGCGCTCGTGAAGGTGCTCCGTGAGCCGAAGAACGCGCTGGTGAAGCAGTATCAGAAAATGTTCGGCGTCGAGAACTGCAAGCTGGAGTTCACCGACGAGGCACTCGCGGCGATTTCCCGCAAGGCGATGCGGAAGGAAACCGGCGCCCGCGGCCTGCGGTCGATCATGGAAGACGTGATGCTCGACATCATGTTCGACCTGCCGGAGAACAACGGCAGCACCTACGTGATCAACGAGCGGAACGTCGAGGGAACGGAGCCCGTGGTGCCGATCCGCGAAGCGGCCCGGCACAAGAGCGCGTAGGAGTCCCCCGGCTTCCGCCGGGGGCTTCTTGTCAAACGTTCCACCAGCGTCGACGAAAAGCCCCGATTGGATGAGTCCGAGGGACACCGGTCTGGAGCGCCGTGAGGCTGCCGGGCAGGAAGCCCGGCTCGTGTTTCGCGTGTCTTCAGAAGATGCCGAGCTGATCGCGGGCCGCGTCGGTCATGCGGTCGGGCGTCCAGGGCGGGTCCATCACGATCCGCACCTCGACGGCGGCGATGGTGTCGCGGCTGCCGACCGTCCGCTTCGTGTCGGCGATCAGCTGCGGGCCGGCCGGACAGGCCGGGCTCGTCATCGTCATGTCGATCGCCACGTGCTGCTTTCCCGGCACGTCGGCCGACGGCGAGAGCGTCACGCCGTAGACCAGGCCCAGATCGACGATGTTGACGAACAGCTCCGGGTCCTTGACCTCCTTGAGCCACTCGCGGACGGCCTCCTCGGTGGGGATTCCCGAGGGGGCATCTGCAGCAACGGTGGCGACAGCCGTGCCGCCCGCCGTG
Source organism: Pirellulales bacterium (assembly GCA_044369655.1). Classification (GTDB taxonomy): domain Bacteria; phylum Planctomycetota; class Planctomycetia; order Pirellulales; family UBA1268; genus CAMCQY01. Next base: position 5,413 of record JBILWX010000130.1, on the reverse strand, counting down.
GTGGTGGCAGTGGTGCCGGCCGAGGGAGTCGTCGTCGCTGTCGCGGCGGACGTGTTGGTCGTGTTGGTCGTGGGGGCGTCGCGAAAGGCGGGCTGCCCGTTCGGGCCGGGCGCCGTTCCAGGCTCCGAGCCCAGCGCCACCCACACGCCGCCGTCCTGCACCTTCACGGCATGGGCGCGGGTCGGTCGCACGGCCGGCATGGAGAGGGCCGCTCCGGTGCGGATGTCGAACTTCGCACCGTGCCGGGGGCAGGCGATCTTGTGGTCCGTCAGCTCGCCATCGACGAGCGGGCCGCCGTCGTGCGTGCAGACATCGTCGATGGCGTAGTAGCGGCCTTCGACGTGGAACAGCGCCACGACGTCGCCGTTCACTTCGACCAGCAGTTTGCCCGGATCGGGAACCTCCGACACATCGGCCACGCGGGTGAACTCGGACATGATTGACCTCTACGAAATACGGCGGATGCGGCTGCCGATCGCCCTGGCCAGCGCCTCGCGCACCGGGAGAATCGTGATCCGATCGAAGACCTGCTGGAAGAAGCCGGCCACCACGAGCCGCGCCGCTTCGTCGGCGGAGAGGCCGCGGGCCTGGGCATAGAAGATCTGCTCCTCGTCGACCCGGCCGCTGGTGGCGCCGTGCGTGCAGCGGACGTCGTCGGCCTCGATCTCCAGGCCGGGGATCGAGTCGGCCCGGGCCTCGGTGGAGAGCATGAGGTTGTCGTTCCGCTGGTAGCCGTCGGTCTTCTGCGCGATCTTGTCGACCTTGATCATGCCGCGCCAGACGAGCCGGGAGCGGTCCTGCAACGCCCCCTTGTAGAGCAGGTCGCTCTTGCAGCCCGGGGCCTCGTGGTGCTGCAGCGTGTTGTAGACGAGTTGCTGGCGGCCCTCGGTGAACATCACGCCGTTGACCTGGGCGGAGGCGCCACGGCCGACGAGCGCCACATCCTGGGCGACCTGTGACAGCCGGCTGCCGAGTGCGCCGAGCGTCCATTGCAGGCGGCCGTTTTCGTGCACCACCGCCTTCTGGCGGGCGAAATGCCAGACCCCGGTGCCCCAATTCTGAAGGTTGACCATCCGCAGCGAAGCATTGCGGCCGACCACGATTTCGGTGCCGCCGCAATGGAGGCCCGAGCCCGCGCCGGCAACGCCGCCTCCTGCCGTCTCCGTGAGCACCGTCGCCTCTGCGCCGTCGCCGAGCACGACGAGCACGTGTGCGGTGTCGACGCCGCCATCACCCATACCGGAGAGCACGTGGAGCGGTTCGGCGATCCGCACGCCGGCCGGCACGTAGAGCACCGCGCTGGCTGCGTGGAACGCTGCGTGCAACGCCGCAAACCAGTCGGATTTCGCATCGATGACCGAGAACCAGTGACTCTGGAAAAGGTTGCCATGCGAGGCGAGCAGCCGCTCGGCCGAGCCAAACAGCACGCCACGGGCGGCGAGGGACGGGTCGAGTTCCTCGTGGAGCACGTGTCCGTCGAGCGACAGCAGCCGGCCCGCGAGCGGCGTCTTGCCGGCGGCGGCCCGGGGCGACTCGTCGAAGAATGACTCGCCGGCCGATGCTTCGCCCGCCAGGAAATCGGCGAGCAGGCCGGTGGGCACGGCCGCATCCGGGCCCGGGCGACGTCGGAGGCCCCAGGCCTTCGGTTTGAAGAGCCGGAGATCGGTCCGCATCCAGTTCTCGTCGCGGCGATCCGGCAGCGAGAGCGTGTCGAGGCGGTCGAAGGCCGCCCGCCGGAGGTCGTTCACCCAGGCGGGAGCGGACTGATCCGAGAGGAACCGATCGAGCGATCCGCGGTCGAAGCCGGCGGCATCTGGCAGGGCGGTGGTGGTGCTCATGGTCATGGAGGTCATGGGATTCGGATCACCCCACCGAGCCTTCCATCTGCAGTTCGATGAGCCGGTTCATCTCCACCGCATACTCCATGGGCAGTTCCTTCACGAGCGGCTCGATGAAGCCGCCCACGATCATCGTGCTCGCCTCGGCCTCGGTGAGCCCGCGGCTGGTGAGATAGAAGAGCTGCTCCTCGCCGATCTTCGAGACGCTCGCTTCGTGGCCGATCGACACATCCTGCTCCTCGATCTCGATGTAGGGGTAGGTGTCGCTGCGGCTCTTGTCGTCGAGGATCAGGGCGTCGCAGACCACGCTCGACCGGCTCTTGCGGGCACCCGGTTCCACGCGAACCAGCCCGCGGTAGCTAGCCCGGCCCCCGTTCTTCGAGATGCTCTTCGAGACGATGCGGCCCGACGTGTTGGGGGCGGCGTGCACGAGTTTCGCGCCGGCGTCCTGATGCTGGCCCGCCGAGGCGAACGCGATCGAGAGGATCTCGCCGCGGGCCCCGGGCTCCATCATGTAGACGGCGGGGTATTTCATTGTCAGGTGGCTGCCGAGGTTGCCGTCGATCCATTCCATCATCGCCCCCTCGTAGGCCATGGCCCGCTTGGTCACGAGGTTGTAGATGTTGTTGGCCCAGTTTTGGATCGTCGTGTAGCGGCAGCGGCCATGTTTCTTGACGACGATCTCGACCACCGCCGAGTGGAGGCTCTCGGTGGAATACATCGGGGCCGTGCAGCCCTCGACGTAGTGCACCTGGGCGCCCTCGTCGACGATGATCAGCGTGCGCTCGAATTGCCCCATGCTCTCGGCGTTGATCCGGAAGTAGGCCTGCAGCGGGAACTCGATCTTCACGCCCTTCGGCACGTAGATGAACGAACCCCCCGACCAGACGGCCGAATTGAGCGCCGCGAACTTGTTGTCGGACGGCGGGATGATCCGGCCGAAATACTCGCGGAGCAGGTCGGGGTGCTCGCGGACGGCCGTGTCGGTGTCGGTGAAGATCACGCCCTGCTTCGCCAGGTCTTCCTGGAGCGAGCCGTAGACCACTTCGCTTTCGAACTGCGCCTTCACTCCGGAGAGGAATTTCCGTTCGGCCTCGGGGATGCCCAGGCGGTCGAACGTCTTCTTGATGGCGTCGGGCACCTCTTCCCAGGTCTTGCCCTGCTGCTCGGCGGGCTTCAGGTAGTAGAAGATGTCCTGGAAGTCGACGCCGATGTCGCCGCCCCAATGGGGCATCGGCTTCGAGTTGAAGATCTCGAGCGACTTGAGCCGGAAGTCCCGCATCCAGGCAGGCTCACGTTTCATCTCGGAGATCTGCGAGACGATCGTCGCGTCGAGGCCGCGGCGGGCCTTGAAGACGGCCGGCGTGTCGGTGCGGAAGTCGTACTTGTTGATCTCGCCGATGGCGTCGCTCGTGCCCATCGCGAGCGTGCTCGACTCGGCGGGAGAGTGATTGAGACCGGTGGCCATGGTGGGTTCCTTCAGGTTGCGGACGGTGGCGTCAGACGGTCACGGGGTGGGAAGAGTGCGGGGCATCGCCGCCGAGGGCATCCTGCATCGAACGCTCCGCGGCCGCGGCTTCGGGATAGGCGGCACGAATCCGCTCGTAGCCCTTCTTGTGCAGTTCGGCGGCCAGTTCGGGGCCGCCCGACTCGACGATCCGGCCGCCGAGCATCACGTGCGTGCGGAGCGGGATGTTGTGCTCGAGCAACTGTTCGTGATGCGTGATGATCAGGATCCCCATCTCGGCGCCGCCGATCCGGGCGATGCTCTGGCTGGCGAGACGGACGGCGTCGGCGTCGAGGCCGCTGTCGGTTTCGTCGAGGATGGCGAACTTGGGGCGGAGCATCGCGAGCTGCAGAATCTCGGCCCGCTTCATCTCGCCCCCCGAAAAGCCGTCGTTGACGTACCGCCGGGCGAATTCGGTGTCGATGGACAGGTCTGCCATCTTCGCCTTCAGCTCACTGCGGAAGTCGCGCATCGGCATCAGTTCCTGGCCTTCCTTGCGGTCCGGATTCCGGACGTTGGTGACCGCGTGCCGCAGGAAGTCGGCCAGCCGGACGCCGGGGATCGACATCGGCCGCTGGAAGGCGAGAAAGACCCCAGCGCGGGCCCGTTGATCGGGCTCCATCGCGAGGAGGTCGTGCCGGCTGCCATCGGCGCCGACCAGCTCGATCGAGCCGGCGGTCACTTCGTAGGAAGGATGACCCATGATGCAGTAGCCGAGCGTGCTCTTGCCGGAGCCGTTGGGGCCCATCAGGGCGTGGATCTCTCCGCGGCCGATCTCCAGGTCGACCCCCTTGAGAATCTCCTGCCCGTCGACGGCGGCATGCAGCCCGGTGATGACGAGTTTTTCCTGCGACTGTGAGCTCATCGGATGTTCCATGATCTGGTGGTGTTGGAGATGCCGTCGTGGCTTTCGGCGCGGCCCCCGGCCGGTTACGACTGGACCTTCTGATGATCGAAGACGAGGCTGCCATCGCCGACCGGCGACACCACGTAGCCCGAATGGTGCGGCACCGGGAGTTCATCGTCCACCTTGCCCGTGCTGCCGGTCCTCTTGGCGATCCGCTGGCCCTGGATCTTGTCCTGGATCCTCATCAGGCCTTCGAGCAGGCTCTCCGGGCGGGGCGGACACCCCGGCACGTAGACATCCACCGGCACGACCAGATCGACGCCCTTCACGACGTGGTAGCCCCATTTGAAGTAGGGGCCGCCACCCGTCGTGCACGCACCCATGGCGATCACGTATTTCGGATCGGGCATGAGGTTGTAGAGGCGGCGCACGCGGCTGGCCATTTTGTAGGTGACCGTGCCCGCCACGATCATCAGGTCTGCCTGGCGGGGCGTGGCGCGGAAGGCCCCGGCGCCGAAGCGGTCGAGGTCGTATCGGCTGGCCCCGGCCGCCATCATTTCAATCGCACAGCAGGCGAGACCGAACGTCATCGGCCAGATGCTCGACTGGCGGGCCCAGTTGATGGCCTGTTCGACCGTCGTAAGGACCATGTTTTCCTCGAACCGGCCCTCGATCCAGGGCGTCGGGTTGACCAGAGGCTGTGTCATTCGGGAACTCCGCGTTTCAGGTGTGCGTGGGCAGGGGGGAGGGCTGTGGATGGAAACCGCAGGGCATTCGATGCTTCAACCGGGTTTGATGCAAGGGGCGCCAGCCTCCGGCACGCTGCCGTCACTCTTGCCCACCGTGAACCGGCAGCAGGAACCGCCGTCCAGACGGCATTCGGACAGGTGCACGGCGGAACCGACCAGGTCTTGGAGCATCATCCGTTCGGCGGCGCAGATGCCACGGTCCTGTTCCGCCAGTTCGGGGTAGGGACAGGCGTAGCTCGTCAGCACGGGCAGGCTTTCTCGACCGGCCCCGGAGGCGGGCTCGACACCGCAGGAAATCTGTCGTTCCTGGAGGATTTTCGCCGTGCTTTCCAGCCGTTGCCGCGGGGTGTCGCCGCAGACTTCGTCGCGGTACATGCCTGCCATGGCCACACCGATCCGCGACATCAGCCCCTGACGGACCGCCGGTTCGCGGACACTGCGGATTTCCCGCCAGAGCACGAGCGCCAGATCC
>JBILWX010000129.1:0-8975 GCA_044369655.1 Pirellulales bacterium | reverse complement strand
GTGAGCCGACCAGGCGTGCCGACCACCACGTGGGCGCCGCGCTTCAGCTCCGCGAATTGCCGCTCGTACGACGCGCCGCCGTAGATCGCCACCGAATTCACGCCGCGGCGGAAGGCCGCCAGTTTGTGCACCTCGTCGGCCACCTGCGTGGCCAGTTCCCGCGTGGGCGTGAGGATCAGGACCTGCGCCGCCCTCAGGGCGGGGTCGATCTTCTCGATGGCCGGGATGCAGAAGGCCGCTGTCTTGCCCGACCCCGTCTCCGACTGGCCGACCACGTCGCGGCCCGACAGGATCAGCGGAATGGCGGCCGACTGGATCGGCGACGTCTCCTCGAAACCAAGCTGCGCCACAGCCTTGAGGACCTCCTGGGACAGTCCCAAGGAGGCAAACGGCACGTGTCCGGGGCGGGAATCGTCGGGCGGGGAATCCGGCATGAGAGGGAGCCTGAGGGGAACTGGCGGCGGGAGGGCGAGCGGGCAGGAACACCACAGCCTACTTCACTCCTGCCCGACCTGCGCGGACTCTCGCGAAGATTCGGCGCCGTGACGGCCTTTTCCTCGCCCGCCGCAACCGTCCACCGCGACGCGGCCCCCCCAGCCGACGGTTTTCAGCCTCTTTGTCCGGGGCGGCGAGGGTGCGCTAGCATCCTCTTGATTGCGTCCGTGAACCGCACCGAGACCTTGTCACCGCCCCCCGGGCGCCCGGCGATGAACGACCACCCCACCCTCAATCCGTTCGACAACGGGGTCGTGCCGGACGCCTGGTCGCGGCCGATTGTCGACGTGCCTGCCATTCACAAGGATGTCTCCGACCTGTGCCTCACCCTGCTGGACGAGGTGCGGACGCTTCACAAGCGACGTTCGATCCTGATTCACGGGTCCGCGGGCAGCGGCAAGACCCACGTCCTCGCACGGTTCCGCGAGGCGACCGCGGCTGCCGATCCGCCCGCGTTCTTCTCCTACGTGCGGCTGGCCACGAATCCGAACCAGATTCGCCGGCATCTGCGGGCGTGCTTCGTGCACGACATGTGCCGCAAAGACACGGCCGGCGTCGCCGTTCTCGAGGCGGTGCTCCTCGAGTCGCTCGCCCGGGAAACCGGAGCCGTACGAGATCCCGCGACCGACCAGCGGCAGCTCGAAACGCTGCGCAGCGATCCGAACCAGTGGGGTGAACGGCGGGAGGCCTTCGACGACATGTGCCTGCGGCTCGGCCTCGATTACCAACTGGCCCGGGCCTGCAAGCTCATCCTGCTGGGCCGGAATCGCCAGGAAATCATCCACTGGCTGAAATGCGGCACGCTTCCCGACGAGGCCCGCGAGCAGCTCGGTTTCGACGCCGAGCCGGATCACGACGACTCGGTCGATCCGGAGCAGATCGCCTCCGCCGTCATCCGACAACTGGTCGTGCTCGTCACCGAGACGCGGCCGCTGGTGATCTGCTTCGACCAGCTCGAGGCGGTGCAGATCACGCCGGGCGACCAGACCGGCTTGCTCGCCTTCGGGAGACTGGCAGCCGAGCTCTTCGACAGTGCGAACGGCATCCTGCTGATCACGTGCGTCCAGACCTCGCTGCTGCCCCAGCTCAACGCGCTGATTCCGCCAGGTGATTTCCACAGGCTCGCCCAGCACGAGAAGGTGCTGGGCTCGCTGACCGAAGAGCAGGCCCGCAGCCTCATCCGCGCCCGGCTCAATTCGTCGCCGGTATTCAAGGACGATCCACGGCGGGCCGACGATCCACTGTGGCCCGTCGGAAGCGATCGCCTGAAGAAGTTTCTCGGCGAGGGAGACCGCTCGCCGCGGCGGCTCTGCGCGATCTGCCGCGAGTCTTTGCCCGGGGGGATGCACGGTTCGCAGGAGCTGAGCCAGTTCCTCGCCAATCTCTTCGAGCAACGACGCGAACGACCCGGGCCCGAGGCTGACGGCGCCGCCGACCGGTATGCGGGTTTTCTCCACGGGCTGTCGCTGGTGCTCGCCGCCCGGAAACGGTTCACCGTGACGGCCCCGGCCGATCGACCGGAGATCGACCTCGTGCTCGCACTGCCGCGTCGCAGCCTCGGCATCAGCATCTGCAACGACGAGGGCAACGCGCTGACCAAGCGACTGAAGCGGATTTCCGAGACGCCGCTGGGCGACCAGGAGGAACGGATCGTCGTGCGTGACTCCCGCCGGCCCATCCCCCGCACGTCCAAGAAGGCCTGGGAATACTGGCAGCGGCTGGCGGCGATGGGCGGACGCACGGAGACCGGTCTCCCGCGGCTGCGGCTGCTCGCCCCGACCCCGGAGGCGACCGCGGCGTTGGCGACCCTCCAGTCGATCATCTCCGATGCCCGGTCCGGCGATCTGACCAACCGCGGCGAGGTGGTCCAGCCAGAGGCGGTCGAACAGTGGATCCGGGAGCGGTGGCTCGATGACAGCGTCGAACGGCTGCTCGCCGAAATCGAGTACGGCCCGGCGGAGGCGGCCGCCGGCCGCGGCACCGTCCACCGGCAGCTCCGCGACGCCGTGCTCGAAACGCTCCAACACCGGCATGTGATGAGGATCGAGGGGCTGGCCGTGGCGGTCGGCTGCAGCGAGACCGAACTGCGAACCGTCCTGACGACGGACCCGACCGCCTTTGGCACCCTCGGCACACCGGCGGCGATTGTTTTCGAGCGGATCGCCCCCGGATCCTGACCACCGCATCACACGAGGAGCCCGCCATGCCAGTCACCCTCTCGGTCGGCGACATCCGCCGGCACCTTCTCGTCGAGCCGGATGTCCACTCGAGCACCGGCGATCGTGACGGCATCATCGCGGAACTGGCCGGCCTGTTTCACACGCTGATCGCGCAGTTCTTCACGCCGGGCTCGCCCGTGTTTTTGACGACCATTCTCGAGGATATCGACGCCTGCCCCACGACATGGAAAGCGGCGCTCGTCGACGCCGCCTACATGGAAGTCGTGTCGATCCGCCTGGAACGCGACCGCGCCACGCTGACGCAGTTTCCGGAGGAGGTGGCGTCGTTTTGGCGGGCGGTCGAAAATCTCTGCGAATGGCTGGCCGGCGTGCTGCTGGCCGTCTATCGCAAGCAGGGATCGCTCCGGGCGGCCAAGGATCTCGTCGATTGCGAGCGGCTCCTCGAAATCGAGCTCAAGGAACCTGGCTGGGCGGAAAGTGTCGTGGTGCAGGGTCCGGCCGACGCCGTGCTGCGGATTCCCGGAGCGCCGTACTGGTGCGTGGTAGTTCTCAAGACCGGCGGCCCCACGTCGGAGGCGGACCTCACCCAGGCGGCACTCTACAAGCTGCTGCTCTCCGGCGAAGCGACGGCGAGTGAAGATATCCGCGTGGTGTCGTTCACCCCCGGCCGCGAGGAGCGGCCCCTGTCCCCCGACGAACTCAAGGCAGCGACCTCGAAGCTCAAGACTGCCGTGGGCCGGATGGCCGGCGTCGACAAGACGGCAGCCCCGGGTCCTCGGCTCCCGACCGAGGCCTGGAAACGGCTCACCGATCAGCACCGCACCATGCAGGCCGATCTCATGCGGGTGCTCAGGGATCACGGCGTCGCGGCCACGGTCGACGGTCCGCCGCTGCTCGGCCCGGCGGTTATCCGGTTCCTGGTGAAGCCGTCGGTCGGCACGAAGGTCTCGGCTTTCACGGGGCTCGTCGACGAGATCGCCATGGGGATGAACCTCCAGAGCGTCCCGCTCATCGAACGGGTCGGCGGCAGGATCGCGATCGACGTCGAGCGGCCCGACCGGTATGCCGTGCGGTTCGACGAACTGCGGAGCGTGCTTCCCAAGGCAGACCCGCTCCAGGGAAATTCCAAGGTGCTCGTCGGCGTCGACATCGAGGGCACTCCCGTCTTCATCGACTTGGCCAAGCCCGAGCACTGCCACCTCCTCGTCGTCGGCACGGCCGGAAGCGGCAAGAGCATCTGGCTGCGGGCGGCGATCGCCAGCCTGGTGGAAACCAACACCCCCGAAACGCTCCAGCTCGTGCTCATCGACCCCAAGCGCAACGCCTTCACGGCCTGGCGGAATTCCCCGTTCCTCCGCGAGCCGATCGTCTTTCCCGACGAGGTGCCCGCGACGGACGTGCTCGACGGACTGATCGAAGAGATGGAAACACGCTACAAGCGGATGGCCGAACTCGAGGTCGACGACCTCCGCGGGCTGATCCAGAGCGAGCGGCATTGTGTGCCCCGGATCGTCTGCATTTGCGACGAATACGCCGACCTCGTGGTCTCCAGCGACCAACGCAAGGAAATCGAGGCGGCGATCGCCCGCCTGGGAGCGAAGGCGCGGGCGGCTGGCATCCATCTCGTGCTGGCGACGCAGACTCCCCGCCGCGACATCATCGGCGGCACGATCAAGGCCAACCTGCCCACCTGCATCGGCCTGCGGGTGTCGAGCGCCGCCGAGGCGAGGGTGATCGAGACGCCCGGGGCCGAACTCTTGCTCGGCAACGGTGACCTGTTGCTCAAATCGATCGGCGAGCCCCGCCGGCTCCAAGGAGCGCTGCTGACGGCGGGAAGCGACCGGCCGCAACTCGTCACCACCGGCTAGGTCACGAGCCGACGCTCGACAGCCGGTCAGCGCTGCGACCCGCCCAAAAGCCATTCGGGCACGGCGACACCCCGCCGTTTTGCGCGGCTCACGAGGGCCACGCGGTAGCGGTCGGCAGGTTTTTCGATCGTCGCGTCCTTGCCCTTGCCCGGGGCGTCGGCCGCTTTCTTCGGGCCCCGGCGGTTCGGCGGTTGTCCGGTCGCACGCGGGTTGGCGGCGAACACAAGCTCGCCCATCGCGACGAGACGGCCGATGTCGCGGTCGAGCAGGGCGTCGCGATCCGCCGCGTTGGCGGCGATGTATTCGTCGATGGCCTGCTTTCGCAACCGCCCCCAGTCTGCCTGCAGCGCGTCCCGCACCGTCTTCACGTCCTGGCGGCTCATCTTGTCGATGTTGCGGGTCACCTGCACCACCGCCGTCCGGCGCTCAGGCCCCGTCAGCTCGCCAACCAGCAGCCTTGATTGCAGCGACAGCGTTTCCTCCACGAGCCCCTTGCCCTGCGGAAGCAACCACCACAGGCCGACGGCGGCGAGAACCGCGGCCGACAGCACTGCGGCCAGGGAGGTGTGCCTGCTGCTCATGGGTGTCTTGCCGGAGCCGGGCCTGAGTCACGGATCGAGCTCACGGATCGAGCCTGGAGTCGGTGTAATCCGGCGGCGCGGTCGGATCGTTGCCGTCGCCGACGGCGCAATACCAGCGGAGGAGGGTGGTGTCGGTCCCGTTGTCGATCGCCTCCACGTGCCCGTCCAGAAACACGAAGTTCGTCACGCCCGGGTGCAGGCTGCCGTACTTTCGCGGGTTGCGATCATCGGCGCCGTCGGCAATGCCGCGGGCGGTGTCGCGAAAGATCGTCAGCGGGGTGTCGGCCGCGAACATGGCCGTATCCCCCTGATCGTGGTGCACCATGTCGGGCGACGCGGAATCGGTCGTCTTGGGGATGTGCCGTTCGCCGCCGGCGAACGTCTTGCTCAGGCCGTCGGCCACCTGGCGTGGCTGCACCGCCGAGAAGGTGTGGATCGGACCACCCTGCTTGGGGTCGAATGACGTTCCCGAGGCGACGACGTAGTTGTAATACGTGCCGGCATTCGCAGCGTAGTCTCCCCCCGCCGCGGCGGCCTTCACCTGCGGCGGCTGGTCGTTGTCGTCGAAGTTGCGATCGGCGGCCGGTGATCGGCGGCTGGCACAATAAAACGTCGACACCGGAGTCCGCATCGCGACGATGTTGTTGGCATGGTCGACGCGAACCGTCTTGTCGTAGGCCGTGAAGATCGACGACTGCTCGAGGTAGGGCAGCAGCCGAAAGGCCCAAGAGACGCCGTTTTGATCCCTGGTGTCGCGGCCCGACGGATAGGTCTTGCGGGCCTGCTCGTAGTTGACGATGCCGAGGCCCACCTGCTTGAGATTGTTCGCACAGCTCATCCGACGCCCCGCTTCGCGAGCCGTCTGCACCGCGGGCAGCAGGAGGCCGACGAGCGTGCCGATGATGGCGATCACCACCAACAACTCGACCAGGGTAAAACCGTGTAGGGGCCGGGAGAAAGGCGTAACTTTCTCCAGAGTGTGAACGTTTTTTCGACCCCTGACACGGAGTTTACGACCATGAGAATGGATGTTACCGGCTTTGTTACTTTCATCGGCGTCGATCTGCACAAGTGCAGCGTGACGCTCAGAGCGGTGCGAGCTGACGGCGAGCTGCTCGGGCAGCTCAAGTGCGACACGAAGTGCGGCGATCGCATCGCGGAGTGGATCAAGGCTCTGCCCGGCCCGAAGTGGCTGGCCGTCGAGGCATGCCCGTTCGTCGAGTGGTTCATCGACCGCTTCACGCCCTGCGTCGATCGCCTGGACATCGCCGACGCCACGGAGCTTTCCATGAGAAGGGGGAAGCGCCGCAAGAACGACCCCAACGACGCTCTCGACATCGCGCTGCGGCTGGCCCGTGGCGAGTGCCCGCTGGGCTACATCGCCGACCCGCAGCTCATGCAGCTGCGGAAGTTCGGCCGGCACTGGCGGCAGCTGAGCCGGTCGCTGGCCAAGGCCAAGCAGGGCATGAAGAGCATGCTCAACGCCGCCAACATCCGCGGCCCGCAGTTCGACGGCCCTCGAGCCCACCGCTGGTTCCTCACGTTCGGCGGCCTGCTGCAGCCCGCGCAGCGATTGGCCTTCGGCAACTACCTCGACCAGATCCTGCTCATCGAGAGACAACGGGAGATCTTGAGACGCGAGCTGCTCACCGCGGCCAGGTCGCCGCAGTTTGCGGCGACCGAACAACTCCTCAGAACGACGCCGGGCATCGGGCCGATCTGGGCGCTTGTCATCGCCTCGGAGATCGGGCCCTTCGACCGCTTCCCCAATGCCGACGCCCTCGAGTTCTGGGCCGGCATGACCGCCGACCTCAAGGAGTCGGCCGGTCGCACCCAGAGCGGCAACATCACCAAGGCCGGATCGGCCACCCTGCGCTGGGCACTCTGCCAGGCCGCCGTCACCCTCTGCCAGAGCGACGCCAAGCAGGAGGCCACCAGACAGCGGTTCATCGCCAGGATGCCGCGAGCCAAGGCCAACGTGGTCATGGGTCGCCGGCTCCTGCGCACGCTCTACGCGATGGTGCGTGACGGCAAGCCGTACCAGTGCGGCGAGCGACGAGGCAGAACCAAGGCGGCGAACAAGGCCAAGGCCAAGCGTCGGGCACGTGCCCTGCAGCCAGCCTGACCAAGGCATTCCATGAGAGATAAGAGGAGACACGAACTGATCATGCGGCGGTAGCTTTTTGGTGCACCCGCTTGTCGGGTGAACCACGTCGAGTCGGTGACCGCGATACGGCTTCATACGGCTCGGCTGACTATTCGCTGCGGGGCTAACGCCCCGCAGGCTCCACGGCCATGCCGGGAATGTCAGCCGATGACTGCGCCAGGGTGAATTCGGCCCGACCGATGCGGACATGGTTTTATTCGGCCCGGAACAAGCGTGGCGGCATTGCGACCGCTGCGACCGGTGACCGCGAAGAGATGAATCCAACCGCCCCGCCGCCTCGCCGAGGATGCGGAGGACGGAACAAGCACCGAGCATGAGCAGCGACGTCACCTGTTGACCAACGGCCCCTACAGAGATGAACCCAGGTCTGAGCGCGACAGCCAATCGGCGGGTAAGACGCCGCCGGACGCGACCAGAGGAAACCCCCGAATGGACCCCAGACTGAAACATGGCAAAGCCCTCACAACGGCGAGAAGTTGGGTGGGATGGTCGCTGGCAGCACAGCCGTGCCGAACGCGCGACCGCACGGGCGGAAATCGACAGGCGAGAGTGTCGCCCGCCGGCGATGCCTCGTCAAGTTTTTTGACGGATGCAATAAACCGCATCGGAGGAGCGGATCAGCAGCGAGTCGCCGGCCACGGCCGGGGTGGCCCAGAACACCTCGTCGTCGCTGCCCACCGAGTATTCGCCAAGGATGGTGAACGCCGGGCCGGCCTCGAGCACAACCGTTCGGCCCCGCTCGTTGACCACGTAGATGCGGTTCCCGATGACGAGCGGGCAGCCGACGGCCGTGGTGCCGCCCGGCATCCGCTTGCGGAATTTTTCGACGCCGGTCCGCTTGTCGTAACAGACCGCCTTGTCGCCGAAGAAGTAGAGCAGGTCGCCGACGACCACGGGTGACGGCATCCCCGCGCCGCTCTTGTTCTTCGACCAGAGCACGGCTGCCGTCGCCGTCTGCCCCTTGGGCAGCGTCAGGTCGCCCTGATGACCGCGGGCGATCGCATACACGGGCGCCTTGCTGCCGGGGCTCGACGTGCCGAAATACACCCCTTCGGCATCGGCCACGACCGAGCAGGCGAACGACGTGTCGAGCCCGCCGAGCCGCCAGCGTTCCCTGCCGTCGGCGAGTCCATAGGCGATCAGGCTGCCCTGTCCGGCGGCCAACACCTCCACGACTCCGCCGTTGGTCCAGACCACGGGCGTGCTCCACGCGGTGCCCTTGTCGCGATCGGCCGTCCAGATGTCCTGCCCCGTCTTGGGATCGAGGCAGTGCAGCCGGGCCGAGTCGTCGTTATAGAGCTGCAGCAGGAGGCGATCGCCGTTCCCCGTGCCGGCCGGTTCGCGGTGCAGCACGGGCGACGAACCGGTGCCGAACTGGTTCGTGATCGACTGCGGCCCGAAGCCGCGACGCCAGCGTTCATTGCCGTCCCGGTCGAGGGCCACGAGCGTGCCGGTGCCGCCGAAAAAGGCGAAGACCGTGTCGTCGGACGCGCAAGGGGTCTCCGTGGCATAGGTATTGGAGGCGTGCTTGGCGAATTTCGGCACCGCCTCGACGACTGTCTTCGACCAGACGATTTTTCCATCCGCCGGATCGAGGCAGAGCACCCGCCACTGGACCGGATCACGGGGCGTCGATTGCATCCCCCACGTCGAGAATGACATCACGCCCCCCATGCCACTGGGC
>JBILWX010000128.1:0-9054 GCA_044369655.1 Pirellulales bacterium | reverse complement strand
GCGACCGTTCGGGCGACGCATAGATGCCGAAATTGGAGAGGTGGGCATCCCCGCAGAGCTGCACGATCAGATTCGTGCTGGGCCGCGAGGCCAGGTCTGCGGCCATGATCCCTGCCGTTCCCCGCAGCGTGGCGAACGGCCCGTCGGCCATCCGGGCGTGCCGCAGTGGAAGAAGGTCGGCGATCCGGCCCGTGGCCTCGGCCCGTAGCACCTCGATGATGTCCGGCCGTTGCTCCCGCGTTGGCGGGTCGCCGATCCGCTCGAGCGGCAACTCCTTGGCTTGCGCATGTCCGATGGCGATCCGCTCGTCGAGGGTGCGGTGCCCATCCTTTGGGGCCGGCTCGGGGACGGGCTGTTCTGCGACGGTTGTCTTGGTGGCGTCCATGGCTCGTGTGGATTGGGGGCAGGGCGTGGCGGAACGGCCATCAGTATGGCGGCGCGCGTCGGGCTTCGCACGCCCCGTCGTCGATCTCCACGCGATGCCGGTGATCCGCATCGAGCATCACCGGCATTGGCCGATACCGCCGGGGCCACCCGGACGTCAGATTTCCGGTTGCGGGGCGCCGGCTCCTTCGCACCGGCAGGACTCATCACTGCGGGGAGGGCGGCTGGGCGTCAGACGTAGCCCCCTGCTTTTGAATCGACTCCGCACGCTCCAGGTTGTTGCGTTGGGCCGGCAGATCCGGCCGGAGAGCGACGGCCTCGCGGAAATGAAGGATCGCCTCGTCGAGCCGCCCCTGTTCCGCAAGCAGGATACCGAGGTCGTTGTGGGCGTACGACCACCGGGGCCGCAGCCTGATCGTGCCTCGGTAGTGCTCCTCGGCCTCTGCCCTCTCACCGAGCTTATGGAGTGTCGATGCAAGCTCATAACGGGCTTTGGCATACGCAGGATTGGCAGCGACGGCGGAACGCAGCGATTCCGCAGCCTCCTGAAGCCGTTCCTCCGCGATCAACGCCGACGCGAGGCCCAAATGGCCGAACGCGCTTCGGGGGTTGACTCGCACCGTCTGCGTAAAAAGAGCCGCCCGATCATGCCAGACGGGCAACTGATTCAGCGTGAGCCCGGTGAGTGCCAGAAGCCAGGCCGCAATGATGCCGCACACGGCCTTTCGATCATGCGACAGTGCCCACTGCATCACCATCGCCACCGCAACCGCCGGCCCGATCATCGGCAGATAGGCATACCGATCTGCAACCGTCGAAAAAGCCTGAAAGGTGAACGGCACCAACCCCAGAACAGGCAAGAACGCGGCGATGCTCAGGCCCAAGGGAATTCGAGCCGGCCGCAGGTGTGGCATCACACACACGATCGCGATGACGACCAGCACCAGCACTGCCCGGCCGCAGAGCCATGCATTCGCGAGCACCACTCCCGGGATCCGTCCATAGTCGAGGCATAATCCCAGTGGCACCAGGAACTTCTCCAGGTAGAAGCCGATGGCATCCGCCGCCACCAACGGGCGAAACATGAGCCGCACGTCAGCTCCCTCCCACGACCATTCGCTCGGCTACTGGAGCTTCGTAACGAAGGCGATGGCGCCCGCGACCAGCAACCACGGCCACAAGCGGCCGAGCGCCGCCACCGTCGCGCGCCACGATCCGGCACCATCAAGAATCGCAAGCATCAAAGGCACGACGGTAGCGCTGGGCTTGGCGAGAATCGCCAGGACGAAAAGCAGGAGGGCGATGACCGTGCGTGCCGTCCTTTCCCTTGGTGTTTCCGCACGCGGCGGCCGACCGGCCACGCAGAGCGATCCGAGGGACAGTGCCGTCGCCAGGAGCCCTCGTTGCTCCGATATCCAGGCGACCGACTCCACCTGAAGTGGATGGAGCGCGAACACCAGCATGCCGGCAAGGGCTGGCCAGCCAGCGGCCACACGCTGCGTGAGGATACGTCCCACCAGCAACACGCACACGACATGCAGCAGGACACTCGTTCCGTGGAAGAGCCACGCGGGGGGCGGGTCCGCACTGGAGAGCACGCGACTGACGAGCATCTCCCCCGCGTAGAGCATGTAGCTCAGCGGGATATAGAGGCCCTCGTACGGCTGCGTCCAGAAGCTCGCGATGCTGCGGAGGGTGACGGGATGAAGCCCAGGATTCGTGGTGACATGGATGTCGTCATCGCAGTCAAGCCATCCGCAGCCCAGCACCTGCGCATAGACCAGCAGACAGCCGATCGCGACGGCCAGCCACTGGTGCTGTGTGCCGATGTTCCAAGACCAACGAGCGCGGGGAGATGTCATAGGTGTCGAGTCTGTAAACCGGGGAAGAGTAGCCCGGTCAACTGCGCGTCCGCAAGCTGCGGAAAGCGTGTGAGCGACCGACTGCGACACCGACCTACCGCCGCCGCTCGCGGGTCTGGCTTTCCGGCCAGAGCGTCGGCACCGCGGGCAGACCTGCGGTCAGCGTCAGCGGGGTGCGACGGCCGGCGGCGGCCGGATCGAGCGGCTCGAAGTCGAGGGGCAGGGCAGGGGAGCCGGGCAGGAGCGCGAAGTCGCCCGCCTCAGGATCCTTGAACGTCGGATCGGCGACGATCGAGCCGACATCCTGCCCAGCGGCCTGGCGGGCGGCGAGATCCTTGCCGTCCGGAAAGACCACCGGACCCGAGGCGTTCCAGTAGCAGTTCGACCGCGTGACGAGCTGTTTCGTCCAGTCGCCCTTCACCAGCGGCGTGGACGAGTTCCACCAGACGATGTTTTTCTCGAACCGGAAACTCGTATGGTTTTCGACGCGGGACCGCTGGAGCTGCCAGTCGCGGGCCATCGCGAAGACGTTATTTTCGACAGAATTGTCGCGGCCATAGTGCTGGTGGAAGCCGCCGGAACTCGTCCGGTAGACGAGATTCTTCCGCATCACGATGCCGGTCGAGCCCTCGTCCGTGTAGAGGCCCCAGCCGCCGTAGTCACGGCTCGTGATGTCGTGGATCACGTTGTCCTCCACGACCGTGCCGGGCGAGATGCCAAGCGTGTAAATGCCCCCCATGTCGGAGAGCACGCCGTGGCCGATGTCGTAAATATGGTTGTGGGCGATCCGGTTGTGGTGGGCCGGGCTCGGGCCATAGCCCCACGTCCAGCCGACCGACACGCCGGTGTAGGTGAGGTCGTGGATGTCGCAGTGCTCGACGGTGCAGTGCGAGGCGTGGCCGATCCAGACGCCGACCGCCGCGGGATGCAGCCGGCCCCCGTGGGCGATTGTCGTGTCGCGGACGGTGATGCCCTTCACCGACTGGTCCTTGGCCTCGACCAATCCCTCCGACCCGGCGTTGCCGTCGGTCATCTGATGCACCTCCGAAGATGCGAGCACGCCGCCGCCGCCGAGGTCGACAAGCTCGCATCGCTCCACCGTACAGTCCTGGCAGCCGGCGCGGAACTCGATCGCGTAGCGGCCGACCTGCCGCACGGCGCAGCGGTCGAACGCAAGGTGCCTGACACCGGTCGACATGATCGCCCCGCCCACGTTGGTCTCCGCCTGCGGATACGATTGGCCGCCCCGCTGCATCGACCAGTTGTCGTGGGCGAACGTGAGGCCCTCGAGCTTTACATGCTCCACGAGCCTGCCCGCCGCCACATCGCCGCGAAACTCGACCAGTCGGTCGGCGACGGGTGCGATCACGATCGCCGTCTCCGGCGTCTCGCCCTCGAGCGGGCAGTAGGTGAGCGTGCCCGTCGGCCGGTCGAGGTACCACGAGCCGGAAGCACCAAGGGCCTCGCGCACGTTTTCAACGAGAAACCGGTTTCCCTTGGGGAAGGAGCACCATTCCTTCACCCCGCGGGTGTGGCCGGCGAAAGTGACGACTTTTTGGCCGGCATCGGTTTCGAGCGGGGCGATCGTCGCGATCGGCATCCGTGACATCGTCCACTTGTGCACCGCCACGACTTCGACGTCGGCCAGGTTCGCCCAATCGGCCCGGAGATCGTCGCCCGAGAACACAAACCGGTCGTGCCCCTTGCCGGCAGCCGCCGGCGAGGGCGGGAGCGTGCCGGCGATCGTGTGCCAGCCCGAGGCGGGGAGCACGGGCCGGAACCGCCGCTGGTCGTTCACGAACAGCTGGCTGAAGGTCCAGGTGCCGGCCTTCACCTCGGGGAGGTCCACCGTCCAGCGGACCTGGCCGTCCTCGTTGCGAACCTGCCAGCCGCGAATCATTCGTCCTCCGCTGAACACCGGCCGCGAGACTGCCTCGGCGCGGATGACCGTCGGTGACTTCTCCGTGCCGGAGTCGTCGGGAGTGATCACGACCGGCCCGGCCAGTTCATACCGACCGTCGGCAACGAGGATCTCGACCGGGGTGTCACGGTGCTGATCGGCCGCCCGAATCTCGCGGACGCGATCGAGCGCCCGCCGCAGGCTGGCGACCGGTCTTCCGGTCGAGCCGGAGGCCGCGTCGTCACCAGTTGGCGAAAGATGGACATCCGCGGCAGTCGCCGAGACCGCGAAGCTGGCCGAGAACATGAAGCAGGCGAGGAATAAGAGGGCCCACGTGCGAACAAGTCTATGTGTCATCCCGGCAGCTCCCTTTCGTGGCCAGGCCGACGGCGGCGAGCGATTTGCGGACGTGCGGCTCGGCGGCGACGGTCCCTTGGGGTAGACTATATCACCAGCGACTTGCAGCCCACGAGCGACGTCGCGTTGCGGTATTGCGTCGGCCCCTTAGGCAGCGACGAACTGGAGCGGGAAGAGATCGGCGTCGGTGAGCCGGATGCAGAGTCGCACGCGACGGCCTGCCAGTCGGTCGCAGTCGGCCCCGGGCTTCCTGGGCTGGATCGGTTGGCAAGAAGCCCCCGGCGGGAGCCGGAGGACTGCGTCCCGTTTTCCGAACGACGCGGTGTGACGCTCATCAAGATCTCGTCTGCGACGCGGCTCAGCCGTCACTTCGCAGGAATGAAATCCTTCGAAAGCTCGAATGTGAAGGTGTTACGGCCTTTTATCACATCAGCCCGCAGCGGTGAGGTGGCCACGTCTCCATAGGCCGCCGGGATGAGCGATTCGGGCGGTAGCCGATTGAGACGCGCGGCCTCTGCTTGCCATTTCGCGGCCCCGTCCGAGTCGTTCTGCGGATCGGGCATGGGGCCGAGATCCTCAACGCGGTTGCGGTATTTCCGGATCGTCACCACATACGCTCCTACGGTCGCGCCGCGTCCTCGGGAGCCGGCCCGGGCCGACGTGAGGTTGAAGACGCCCTTTTCGTCGGTCTGACCGCCGGCCGCGACCGCCGAATCCGACGCAGGATTGAAGCCGACGTCCGCCTTCGCCAGGAGTTGACCATCCAGAAGTACCCGGCCATCGACAAACTGCACCTCGGGGCCGGACCTGCGGGAACAGCCGGCAATGAAAACCAGGCTCATCAAGGCAGCCGACCAAAGGTGCCAACCGTATGATCCAGCCTGTGTTTCGATCGTGGCGCCGTTCCGAGCCGCGTGGCTCGATGGGCGGGACCACGCGTGCTGAGCAAGTGTTTTCATCGATCAATCCAGGGTGATCTGCTCAGCGGATTTGTGCGTGCCCATGCCGCCCCATATGCCCCATTTCGAGGGGCCCACGTAGCTGTCGCCGCTGGAGTCAGCGGGGCCGTTCGGATTTCCGGCATCGATGCTGTTTGCGACAAAACGGACGGCGCCGTCGAGCATGACCACATTGACGCCACCTTCGTGCCAGCTCGCCGGGTTCATCAGGGCATACTGCAAATCTGCGCCGGGATAGGAAACGCTCGGTGTGCTGCTGGTGCACATGGGGGCGGAATTCGGCGGCAGGATCGTGAAGATCCTGGCAGCGCCCCACTCCTGCGAGGCCCAGTGCCCGCCGTTGAAATAACCGCTCGCAGCCAGCGGTGCCGGTGTGGCGTTGATGCAGTTTGCCGAAACCGAGCTGGCACCGGCCCATCCTGAGACGCTGTAGGCAGGCTTTGCGAAGATCGGGCCAATTTTGATCGTGCCGTCGATGACGACGTGCTCGGTGTAGGCGAGCGTCTTCGAGAGGCCATCGGTGATATCCTTCGCGCTGGTGTAACGACCCGACGTGGACGAAAACGTCTGCGTGACGCTGCTGTTCGCCGTGATGGTGATGGGCTGAAAGGGTCCACGTCGCGAAGTCGAGTTGTAACGATCGCAAAAGACGTCGCCTCCGTTGCACTTGTAGTTGCCCGCGGACGTACACTTCCTCGCTTCGGAGTCGGACGGACACGCCACCCATTCGAGAGTCCCTTTGGTTCCGTTCAGAAACGCGTTGTTCTTCGGATTCCCCGTTCCAAGCATGGCGCCGTTGTAGAGATCTGACTGCTCGGCGTATGGTGCGAGCACGACCAGGGAACCGATGTCGTTGACCGTGTTAGCGGGGTCGCCCGACGCCCCGAACTCCCTGAAGCCCTTCGCCGGGTGAAACCGTCTCTTGATGTCGTGGTAGTTGGCGAGAGCGAGACCAATTTGCTTGAGATTGCTGCCGCAGGCTGTTCGTCGGCCGGATTCGCGGGCGGTCTGGACCGCAGGCAGGAGAAGCCCGACGAGGGTGGCGATGATCGCGATCACCACGAGCAACTCGACGAGCGTGAACCCGCTATGGGCTTGACCAGCGCTACCATGCGATACGGGGCCGACTGAGCTTTTGGAAGCCATAAAAGTGCCTCGTCGATAAGGACAATGACCGAAACCCATGAACGAATCGATGGAAAAGAACGCTCTTCTCGCCGCTATCTCCGCTGGGTGTTGTCCGCGGTGATGTTGTCGATTTTCAAAAAATCAACGGACCCATCCGCCATGCAGACGCCGATCACCTCGCCAGTGTGATCCGAGGCGTAAGCCGTTTTGCCGAGGCCATACACGTCCACCCGGCTGTTGATTTGATGGTACGTAGCAGTACCCGGATACCAGTCGGTGCACGCAGCTTTCGCGTCAGCCGTGCCCGTCCAACCGGCGACCTCGCCCAGCATGATCACTTTTGACGACCCCGTGCCCTTGAAGGCGGAGATTGCCAACCCCCGGCCATTCAAGTCCGCAGGTTTCATGCCCCCGTTGCTATCCTGAAGGATGTTCAAGTTGCCCGGGGCGCCTGGGCAATACGTGGTAGCGCTCGCGGGATTAGCGGAGGTCGGCGCCGTCCCGCCACTCCCCACGTTACCCGCATAGCAAAGAACGCCCGTGGCGACCCGAAACGACGGGCACCTGGCGAAAACGAGTCTCGTCGTTCCGTAATTGTTGGCCGTGGTGCCGGCACCGCTCGACCTAACGGAGTTGGCAATATCGTCGGCGAGTTTTCTTTCCTCCGTGTAGCCCAGGATGTAGACGACCCAAGTCGTCGGGCCTGAGCCGTTCGACGTATTCGAGTATGCCGGCGGAAAAAAGTTATCTTTTCGATAGGTCTTCGCGCTGGCGTAGCTGTGGCAACCCAGCCCCATCTGGCGGAGATTGTTGCCGCAGGCGGTACGGCGGCCAGATTCTCTGGCAGCCTGGACGGCGGGCAGCAGCAGCCCGACGAGCGTGCCGATGATCGCTATCACCACCAGCAACTCCACGAGGGTGAAAGCGGCCCGTTGGGACGGGCTGCCGGGAAAGCAGCGGCGCTGCATGATCAGTCCTCCAAGATCGATGGAACGTCCGAGAGTGGAAGGCGGAGGGGCAACGCCGAGGGCCGCCCCCCCTCTCAACTTTTTATACTACAGCCCCGGCGTCCGCCGCCCCGTACTTTCGTACGGGGTCGCCACAAATTCGGGATCGCGGGCTTTCGGGCCGACAAAGGGTATTCTGGGGGGGGAGGTTGCCGGGATGACGAGCCGCCGCGTTCAAGTGCTGTTGTGCGTGATTGTGTGCCTCGGCCTCGAGGAGGCGGCTGCGACCGGCCTCGCCGTGCAGCCGATCGCGACGCTGCGTCAGCTCAGTCCGGAAGCTGTCGCGGGCGAGCCGGCCGTCAGGGTGCGGGGCGTCGTCACGTGGAGACATGACTGGAATTGCATTCTGCAGGACGAGGACGGCGGCATCTTTGTCAACCTCTACAGAGCGCGGAAACGCGGGCTCACACAGATCGCCTCACTCGCTGACAACATCGTTCCCGGCGTCGAGATCGAGGTCGAGGGCCGGCTGTTTCCCGCTGGCTTCGCCCCGTCGCTTCTGCCCACTGCGATTCGCGTCATCGGCTCCGCGAAGACGCCGGAGCCCCGCGGCACGTCCCCCCGCCGATTCTTCTCGGGCGTCGACGACTGCCAACTCGTCGAGATCGCAGGGGTTGTCCGTGCGGTGCGAGCGTCGGCAGACGCGATCGATCTGTCGATGGCAGTGGACGGGAAACCATTCGTCGTCCATGTCGAGGGGGAGGCCATGCAGGCAGCCTCCGGCGATGTCATCGATGCCGAGGTGCGGGTAGCCGGCGTCGCGATGGCCCGGACGAACACCCGCGGCGAACTCACGATGCCCACGCTCGCGGTCGGCACGTCGGGCAGGGTCACCGTCATCGCCGCCCGGCGTCTCCCTCCCTTCGAATCCCCCATGCTTCCGCTCAGGCATCTGAACGGCTTCCGCGCCGAGCCGCACGATGGCCACATGGTGCGGATCGAGGGGACCGTCAGCCATGCGGTAGCCGGCTCGGAGCTTTACCTCCAGGACAATGCCTCGGGCGTGCGGGTGGCCACCGATTCAAGTGGGCCGTTCACCCCCGGCGACCGTGTCGAGGCGGCAGGCTTCGTCGATACGAGCGGCCGCGTCGCCGGCCTGTGTCATGCGGTGGTGCGACGGATCGCCTCGGGCAGCCCGCCACGGCCCGTCGCCATCACCCCCGACGCCATCCTCGAAAAGAACCTCTCCGCAGCCCGCTCCTACATCATGGCCGATCCGGGCGACTACGAAGGCTGCCTCGTCACGTTTCCCGCCACGCTCCTCGAGAGGCAGGCCACCCATGCCGGCGGGGCCCTGATCCTCGCGGCCGGCAAGACGACGGTCGTGGCAGTGTTGTCGGCGGCCGACGAACGACGGCTGCGGGGTCTCATGCCCGGCAGCGAGGTCAGGCTCACGGGCATCGCCCATACCGACTGGGACCCGCCCTCGGATGCATGGGAGTGGCTCCCGAACGTGA
>JBILWX010000042.1:0-28123 GCA_044369655.1 Pirellulales bacterium | reverse complement strand
TCGACGACGGCTGCCCAGCGGTCGAGCGGCCAGTGCTTTTCGGCGTTCGTCGACCGCACCGCCACGAAGACCCGGGGCCTCCCGGCCGGCACGTGCTCGAGCAGCTCGGCGATCGCGTCCCGATCCCGCTCGGCCACCCAGTTCTCGTTGCCGCCATCATCGACGTCGATCCCGTCGACCCGCAGCAGGTCGAGATAGGCCTCCACCTGGTGCCGCCCGCGGCGCACGCCTACCGCCTGCGACAACAGCCAGCCGCGGCCTTCCGCCTGATGGCCCACCCGCCACGGGATGCCGGCCAGCCGCACCAGCAGGGCGCTCGAAAACGAACGCTTGAAGAGATACGTCCGCGTGTACCCGCGCGACCGCAGCCATCCCGCCTGCCCGACCATGGACGCGAACGCCGTGGGCAAGAGCCGCCGCGCTCGTGGCGGCCGTGGCCAGGACAGGATTTCGTCGGGGTAGGGACAGTGCGCCAGCACCGCGGCCGGCACCGGCTCGAGCAGCACGTCGATCACGGCATCCGGAAACCGCCGCCGCAGGTTGCGGAAGAAGGGGATGCCCAGCACCGTGTCCCCGAGGAACCCGTTGCCCACGACGAGAATCCGCTCGGGGTTCGCCGACGTGATTGGCATGGGTGGTTCACTGGTGTTCGGCCCGCCGTCCGCGGCGGGCCAGGGCTGCTACCGCGCGAAGCCGACGAAGAAGCTGAACAGCTGCTTGCTGTCGTAGGGGGCGTAGACCACCGGGAAAGCGAAGTCGAGCGCGATCGGCGCCGGCCCCATCGCCGGCAGCGTGATCCGCAGACCGAAGCCGGGGGCCACCCGCATGTTGTTGATCGAGACGTTCGACTCGACGGTGCCGAAGTCGGTGAAGACGACGCCGCGGAGCGCGTCGTTGGCCGTGATCGGGAACATGTATTCGACCGTGTTGAGCCACTGGAACGGACCGCCGATGACGGCGGCATTCTGGCTGGCATCGACGGGCGACGCGCCGGTGACCGTCTGCCGCGGGCTGGCACCGCGAAACGTGAAGCCGCGCAGGGTGTTGTAACCGCCCGCGAAGAAGTTGTCGTAGGCGGGCGTGTCGGGGCCCGACATGCCGAGCACCGACCCGATGGAGAGGACATGCCGCCCCGAGCCGTCGGGCCGCTCGTTGAGCAGGAAATACTGCCTCCCCTCGAGAATGCCACGTGGATAGACGAACGTGCCGATCACCTGCTCGAACTCGAACGTCGCCAGGTGGCCCTGCGTCGGCAGAAACGGGCTGTCGCGGGTGTCGTGGATGAGCCCGCCGCTGAAGCCGTACACCGAGTTCGTGCCGAGCATGTTCTGGATGGCGGGCGTGAGGAGACGCGGGTTGTAGATGTCGACGCTCTCGCCACGGAACGCCGTGTTCACCGAAAGGTCGGGGGCGAAGGCGAACTGGTAGCCCAGCCCCACACGACCGCCCACGCGACCTTCCGCCCAGTCGTAGAAAAAGCGGGTGTAGTAGGAGGCGCTGGTCGACAGGCCGATCCGCGTGTCGAAGAGATACGGCTCCTGGAACGTGGCCGTGTAGCGCTGCAACTGCGTGCCCGGCGCGGCCTCGAGGCGGAACCGCTGGCCGGCGCCGCGGAAGGCGGTGCCGTTGCGGATGTCATCCCAGCTGCGCGGCAGGCGAGTGATGTCGAAATTCTGCTCGTCGACGACGATGTTGCCGACGAGTCCGGCATTGGAGTTGACGCCCGCACCGATCATGAGGCGGCCGGTCTGCGTTTCCTCCGCATCCACGTCGACGACGACGTAGGGCTCCTGGCCCGGAAAGACCTGCAGCGGTTCGGCGCCGAAGTTTGGCACCATGCCCGGCTGGACCATGCCCGGCTGGACCATGCCCGGCTGCATCATGCCCGGCTGCATCATGCCCGGCTGCATCATGCCCGGCTGGAATTGCACCGGCTGCATCACCCCCGGCTGGCCGGCTGGAGCCCCCATGATCGGTGCCGTGTTCGGGGCGGCGGCAGGGGCAAACGCCGGCTGCATCATGCCCGGCTGCACCGCTGGAGCGGTGCCACCGGGAAACGCCGGTGCCACCGGTGCCTGCGCGACGAAGACGGGGGCCCTGGGGGCCGGTGCCACCGTCCGGGAATAGTCGACCGCTTCGGGACCCGTGGCCGCCAGCGGAGCACCGCCCCAGGTCGGCGGTGCGGGCTGGGCCACTGGCTGCGGGCTCTGACCGCGCCATACAGGCTGCGCCGCGATCGGCTGCTCCTGCTGGTCCTCCCCGTTCCATTCGCCCTCCAGCACGAGATCGAGCACCGCGTCGGACTCGTCGCCGGCATCGGGGCTCTGCCCGCGGAAGCCGGGCCGCTTCGGATCGCGGGCGATCTGCTTGTCATCCCCCTCGGGCTTGCTGAACACGATCCGCGGCCCCTCGCCCTTGGCGGCATCGGCGAGGAACAGGCTGCTCGCCTTGAGCCGCCGCTCGTCGTCCCGCAGCTTGCGGATGTCGAGGATGTCGCCGGGGCGGAGCGAGAGCCGGTTGAGCACGGTGCTGTGCCGGGTGTGCGGATGCTCGCCACGAATGCGGACGTTGATCTTGCCCACGCGGTACCGCTGCCCCTCCTCGATGTTGTAGACGAGGTCGAGCTGGCCCGGTTCCTCCAGAAACCGTGGATCGGCCCTGATGTCGGCGAAGACGAAACCACGGCCGCCGTAAATGTCGCGGATCATGCCGAGGTCGGCATCCATCTTCGACTGGTTGAACGGCTGGCCGCTGGTGAGCTTGAGATCGCGCGAGATGAATTCGCTCTTGAACTTGCTGTTGCCGACGAACGACACGTTGCGGACGCTGTACCGCGGTCCCTCGTTGATCACGAACGTCAGCATCGTCCAGTCACGTTTTCCGCCGGTCACCACTTCCAGTTCGCGGCCCACCTTCGCCTGGAAGAAGCCGAGGCTGCGGTAGTAGGCGGTGAGCGCCTCGACGTCGGCATCGATCTTGGTGCGGTCGAGATCGCCGCCGACCAGCCAGAACACGCCGGGCTTTGACTTGATCTGCGTGAGCAGGCGGGCATCGGTGGCGATGGAGTTGCCGACGAAGCTCGTCCACAGCGACTTGCGGCTCCGTCCCTCGTCGATGAGGAAGACCGCCCCCTTGTCTCCCGGCTTGCTCCCCTCGATCGTGGTCACCTTCGCCGCGTCGTAGCCCTTCTCGTGGTAATACGACTCGATCCGCCGGCGGGCCTCCTCGACCACGTAGGCATCCATCGAATCACCGACCTCGATCTCCGCCTTCTTGCGGATGGTGCGACTCGGCACGCGTTGGTTGCCGACGTATTTGACGTACCGCAGCATCGGCCGCTCCACGACCTGAAAGATCACGACCACCCCCTCCTTCACGCGGACGTACTTCGGGTGGATGTCGACGAACTTGCGGCAACGATGGAGCGTGCGGACATCCTCTTCGATCGCCTGAGCATCGAAAATCTGCCCTGCACGGGTGACGAGCTTGGGCAGCTTGGACACGTCGGTGGCATGGTTGCCCTCGATCCGCACCTCGACGATGCGGTTGGCCTCATCGACCACCGGTCCGGCAGCCGGTGGCGCCGCAGCGGGCGGCAGGGGAGTGACGCCGCCAGCCGGCTGGGGCAGTTGGCCATGCGCCGCCGCCCTGCAGAACCACGCCAGCGCGAGCGCTGCCGGCCACAGGCGGGCGGCGCGGGCATTCCCACCGAACGACCGAAGGGAAAACGGCCGGGGAAGGCTGTTTCCGCGGACAGTTGAAAGCGTGCGCGAGTCCATCAATGGTGCCGATGAGGGAAGGGGCGGCAGCGGGCGGGGGAGGAATACCGGAGCCGCGGACTGCGTCACAAGCCGAAAAGTGTCCCGCCATCGTTTCGCGGGTCCTCTCCCCCGGGGCCACGGCCGCGGTGATTTCCCACGGTTCACCCCGCCTGCCCAGAGTCCGATGCTTGACTCTCCCGGTCAAACTCCGGTATTTTTCCATGTTTCCAACCGATTTCTCAGGTTTTCCCAGCGAGTACGGCTCGCCGGGTGCATGGCACTCACCGCCGTCGGCCCCTGCCCATGCCGCCCATGGTCATCGATCTGCGCCGTACCGACGACGCCCGCGATGTGGTGCATCGCGCCGTGCAGGCCTTGGCCGAAGGGAGGGCTGTCGCCTTCCCGACGGAAACCGACTACGTCGTCGCCGCGAGCGCCCGCCACGAGGCGGCGGTAACGCGGCTGCTCGACTTGGCGCCGGAGCGGCCGGGGGAGCCGCGGCTGTCGCTGGCGCTGAAAAGTGCCGACGAGGCCCTCGATTGGGCGCCACGGCTCAGCCCGCTGGGCCAGCGGCTTGCCCGCCGCTGTTGGCCCGGGCCGGTGACGATCATCGTGGCCGACGATCATGCGGACAGCCTGGTGCATCGGCTGCCCGTCGGCGTGCGTCGGGCGATCGTCGGGGCGGGACGGCTGCGGCTCCGGGTACCCGGTCACCCGATGCTCGCGGACTGCATGCGTATGCTGGCCGGCCCGCTCGTGCTGGCCGAACCGGCGGGTGCGGACGAATCTCCCCCCGTCACGGCGGCCGAAGTCGTCGAGCGGTCCGAGGCCGCAGGGGCGACTGTGAGCCTGGTGATCGACGACGGCCGTGCCCGGTATGCCCAGCCAGCCTCGACGGTCGAGGTCGACGAGGCCGGCTTCCGCATGGTGCGGGCCGGCATCGTTTCGGAAGAGACTCTCCGCCGACTCTCCAGCCTGATGGTGCTGTTCGTCTGTACGGGCAACACGTGCCGCAGCCCGATGGCCGAGACGATCTTCCGGGAACTCGTCGCCGAGCGGATGGGTTGCCGACCGGACGAAATCGAGCGGCACGGCGTGGTGGTGGCCAGCGCCGGGATCGCCGCCTGGGGGGGCGGCAAGGCGAGCACCGGGGCCCTGGAGGCGATGCGGGAACGGGGGGGCGACCTGTCAGGCCATGAAAGTCAGCCGCTCACGGAAAATCTGGCCCGGCAGGCGGACGTGATCTGGACGATGACAGCGTCCCACAGGGCGAATATTCTGGCCCAATTCCCCGAGGCGGGCGGCCGCGTGGCGATGCTGTCTCCCGACCGGCACGACGTCATCGACCCGATCGGGGGCACGCTGGCAACCTACCGGCAATGTGCCGAACAAATTCGCGCGCATTTGGCCAGCAGACTCGATACACTCGGGGCTCGGCTGTTCGGCGACACATGAGCCGCCGGACGGATGAACCATGCACACCGGTGTGGTGACGGACGGGCCACGCCGGTCGTTGGAATCGTGATCACGGACCGACGTCGTCAGGGAGTTTTTCATGCGGATTGCCATCGGCAGCGACCATCGTGGAGTGGCGGCGAAGATTCGTCTGATGGGCCTTCTTCAGCGAATGGGCAACGAGGTGATTGATTGCGGCTGCCACGGCGACGAAGCCGTTGATTACCCCGACATCGCCGCGGATGTCGCCCGCCGGGTGAGCCATGGCACGGCTGATCGCGGGATCCTGCTGTGCTGCACCGGCGTGGGCATGGCGATCGCCGCCAACAAACTGCCGGGCGTCCGGGCCGCGACCTGCCACGACGAGGTCACGGCAGAAATGAGCCGTCGCCACAACGATCTCAACGTGCTCTGTCTGTCGGCCGAGATGATCGGCCCCGAGGTGCAGGACAAGCTGATCCGCACCTGGCTCGAGACGCCGTTCGAGGGGGGCCGTCACGCCCGCCGCGTCGCGAAAATCGCGTCGCTGGAATGCGGCGGCGACGCGTCAGCGGACGGCGGCGGCGGAAAGAAGTAGCCGATTCCCCCGGGCACCGCTTCCCTGCGAAAACGGGCGAAACTGGCAGGCCGCGGAAAGTGGTGGTGTCGTAGCGGTCATGCCGCCAGACGGCCCAAAAAACCGGCAAAAAACCGGTGTCAATTCGTTGAACCGGCCGGCGGCGTTGGTATCGTCGAAGTCCGGAGCGGAACGCTGCCGGCGCGTGCTGGTGGCCCGCCCCGCGGTGCTCCGCACGGCCACGCATCTCCGCACAACCACCGAAGGGAATTCGTACGGCATGCCTCTCGCACACCATCCCGAACCGGAAGAAGTCGACTGCCTGCTGCGCAACTGCGAACTGCGCAACGAAATCGAGCCCTATCTGGATGAGGCGATCTGGGAAATCGACTTCCGCCTGCTGCCCACGGCCGTCGAAAACCGGTTTCTGGAATCGATGCTCGCCTGGGAGCGGGCGCCGCTCGTGCCGATCGCCCGTTGGTTCGATCCCCCGCTGGCCCTGCAGCCCGCCTGCACGCTCGACGAAGAGCAGGTGCGGGAACGCCTCTGGGAAACGATCGAGCAGCTCTACGCCAAGCGGGTCGTGCTCGATTTCACCGACCACCTCACCGATCGTGAACTCTACGCCCTCATCCGCCGCGATATCCTGCCGGCAACCGTGAAACGGGTGGATCTTCCCGACAACTATTTCCACTGGGATTGCAGCACCACCGACGCGGAAGACGCGACGGTCTGGCTCATCTACTACGCCAGCGACGAGGAACGGGAGCAGTGGAGCCTCGAAGAAGGGCGTGATCCGCCCCCGCGGGCAGTGCCGCCCTACCCGCGGGCCTTGCCTACGGCACCGGTCTGACGCGCTTTCCACGGCCCTGGTCAGGCGGACTTTCCCGCCGCATCTCTCGAGCCCTATGCTTCTCCAGACGGTTTCACCCCGCGGAGCATGCACGATGACGACCACCCGGTCACGGTTCATGTGGCTGTGCACGTGTCTGGCCACGTTCGCGCTGCTGCCGGCAGCCCGTGGTGCCGACGAGGCGGCGATCCGCGCGGCCATCGGCCGGGCCACGCGCCATTTGATCGATCAGGGCCAGGCCGCCGACGGCAGTTTCTCGGCGCAGGCCGGTCCGGCCATCACGGCATTGGCGGTGACGGCGCTCGTGAAGACGGGAACGCCCGTCGATACGCCGGCCGTCCAGAAGGGCATCGAGTCCCTGCTCCGGTTCAAGCAGGCCGACGGCGGCATCCATCCCAAGGATTCGCCCGTGGCCAACTACGAGACCTCGATCGCGATGGTGGCGCTGGCTGCCTGCAACAAAGACGGCCGCTACACCGCCGAGATCAAGGCGGCGGAGGCGTTCGTGAAGGGACTGCAGTGGGATGGCGGCGAGGGGAAGGGGGAGTCCGATCCGGCCTATGGCGGCGCCGGGTACGGCCGCAAGAACCGGCCCGATCTCTCCAACACGTCGTTCCTGATCGAGGCGCTGCGAAGCGTGGGAACGGGGGCCGACGACGCGGCGATCCAGCGGGCGCTGGTGTTCGTGTCACGGACCCAGAATCTCGACAGCACCCACAATACGACGCCGTTCGCGGCCAAGAATCCCGACGGCGGGTTCTACTACACGCCGGCGGCAGGAGGCGAGAGCTTCGCCGGCACGACACCCGAGGGAGGGCTGCGGAGCTACGGCTCGATGACCTACGCCGGACTCAAGAGCATGATCTTCGCCGGCCTCACCAAGGACGATCCCCGCGTGAAAGCGGCGGTGGAGTGGCTGGCGAAGCACTACACCTTCACCGAAAACCCGGGCATGGGCGATGCCGGGCTCTACTACTATCTGCAGACGGCGGCCAAGGCCCTCGACACGCTGGGCGAGGAGACGTTCACCGATGCCGTCGGCGTGAAGCACACCTGGCGGAACGAATTGGCCGAGGTTCTGATCACCAGGCAGCAGCCGAACGGCTCGTGGGTGAACCAGAACCCGCGGTGGATGGAGGGTGACTCGAACCTCGTCACCAGCTACGCGCTGCTGGCGCTCGCCTCCTGCCGGCCCAAGCCGTAGGCCCAGCCACTCGTGGGAGCCATGGCACGCGGGGCCGCCCGCTACGACCGCCGGCGCTCCGCGATCCGCCGCAGTTCCGCCTCCGCCTGCGGGAAGTCACCCACGATCCGTCGGAAATCGTCGGCCTCGAGCAGGAGCAGATCGCAGTCCGATACGGCGCGGACGGTGGCGCTGCGGGGTTGGTTCGACAACAGGGCCATCTCGCCGAAGCACTCCCCGTCCTTGACGATCCCGAGCCGGTCGCCGTCCGCGCCCAGGGCCTCCAGTTCACCGCGGCAGACGACGTAGAGATCGCACCGCCGGTCGCCCCGCTCGACGACGGTCTTCCCCGCCGCCACCGCGAGCGGCCGAAACGCCAGGACGAGGGTGTTGAGGAGCACTGCGGGGGCGTCGGCGAAGAACGAGCTGCGGGAGAGCACCTCCCGGCTCAGGCACTCGTGCCACCGGCGGCCATCCCGTTCGAGCAGGGCGTTGGCCGACCGCGGGCCCCACGTTCCCGCCGCATAGTTGGGGAAGTCAGAGGCCAGCGTCGCCTTCCAGGCGTCGAGCACCGGCTGCATGATCCGCCAGGAAGCCTCGACGAAATCGGTTCGCGAGAAGAGCGTCGGATCCCCGTTGAGCGCACTGTACAGGAGCACTTCGTATCCCGTGCCCCGGGAGGCCTCGAACGTTTCGGCGTAGTCGAACCGCATCCCGGCCCGCTGCAACTGGAACGCCGGTCCCGGTCGCTTGGCCAGCATGCGGATCTCGACGCCCTGATGCGGCTGGATGTGGAAGATCAGCAGATTCGCCGCCGACTCGCCCTTGAACTGCACGACGATCTCCGTACCCCGCTTCCAGAGCGACTTGCCGCTCCGCAGGTAGACGGGCATGCCCGCCCAGCGGTCGTTGTCGAGATGCAGCTTGATGGCCGCGAAGGTGGGCGTGTTCGACTCCGGATCGACGTTGGGTTCCTCCCGGTAGCCGACCGCCGGTGTGCCGTCCGCCTTCACGCCCCGGCCATACTGGCCACGCACGCAGTCGCGGGCGACATCCTCGGCCGCAGGCAGTCGCACCGCCTCGAGCAGCCGTGACTTCGCGTCACGGACGACATCTGGATCGAGCGATTCGGGCGGCTCCATGCAGACATAGGCCAGCATCTGCAGGAGGTGGTTCTGCAGCATGTCGCGGACGACGCCGGTCTTGTCGTAATACCCGCCGCGGGTCTCCACGCCGACAGTCTCGGTCGCGGTGATCTGGATGTGGTCGATGTGCGCGGCATTCCAGAGCGGGGCGAACATCTGGTTGGCCAGCCGGAATGCCAGCAGGTTCTGCACCGTTTCCTTGCCGAGATAATGGTCGATGCGATAGATCTCGTCCTCGCTCCAGAGGGAGAGCAGCGACTGGTTCAGGCTGCGGGCGGATGCCAGATCCTTGCCGAACGGCTTTTCGACGATGATCCGCTTCCGCCCCGGCAGCCGCGTGAAGCCGGCGGCGGCGAGCTGCTGATTGACCACCGCGAAAAATTCCGGCGAGATCGCCAGGTAGAGCAGGGTATTCCCGGCGGCGGCGGTCCCGCCGCCGACCTGTTCCACCAGCGCCCGCAGCCTGCCGTAGGCAGCCGCGTCGTCAAACTCCCCGGCGGTGTAGTGCAGCCTCGACTCGAGCCACTGCCAGCGGTCGGCATCGAAGGTGCGGCGCGTGTTGAACCGTTCGATCTCCTGCCGCTGCTGCTCGCGGAAGGCCGTCGTCGTCATCTCCCTGCGGGCCATGCCCACGACGGCGAACTCCTCCGGCAGCAAGCCGTCGCACGCCAGGTTGTAGAGCGCCGGCATGAGCAGCCGCTTCGTGAGATCACCCGACGCGCCCAGGATGACGAGCACTCCCGGAGCCGCGGCCGCCGGCGCCGCCCTGCCTTCGCCTGCAATTCCAGCCGGATGGTGCTGCATGATGGTGCTCCTGCGCGACGGATCATCGAACCAAATCATCGAACCAGTTCGGTCTCGATGATGGCGAACCGGCTGCCGCTCTTCAATCCTTCAAGTCAAAGAGCCGCTTGAGTGCGTCAAGCAGGCCGTGTGGCGGCCCCGCACGGCTCTCGCTCCGCAGCGACGCAAGCGGGGAATGGAGCAGCTTGGCGGCATAGCGGTCGAAGGCCTGCCGGATCTCGGCCCGGGCGGCGTCGTCGAGCGTCGGCAACCGGCGGAACAACCGGTCGAGCTCCGCCTCGCCGGTCTCGCTCCAGCCCGCGCGGAGCCGCTCGATGACGGGTGCCGTCGAGCGATGGTGCAGGTCTCCCATGAACCGCTGCGTTTCCTCGTCGACGATCGTCAGCGCCGCCGGCATCTCGCGCTGGCGGCTTTTCCGGTTGGCATCGCAGGCCGCGGCGAGATCGTCGACGGAGTAGAGCCACACCCCCGGCCGCCGGCCGATCTCGGGAGCGAAGTCCCGGGGCACGGCGAGGTCGAGGACCACGAGCGGGCGCCCTCCGCGCCGCGACTCGGCCCGGGCAAAGAGTTCAGGCGACACGACCGGCTCCGTCGCCCCCGTCGTGCTCACCACGAGATCAGCCGCCGCGAGTTCCGCCGACAGGTCATCGAACCGGCCGGCCCGCACCCCCAGTGTCGCGGCCAGCTCGCCGGCCCGTCCGGCGGTGCGGTTGACGATGACGACGTCGCGGGCGCCGGCCTGCCTGAGGTAACGGAGCGTCTCGGCCGCCATCTTGCCGGCGCCGATGAGCAACACCCGCTTGTCATCGAACCGCTCGAAGACGCCGCTGGCAAAGTCGGCAACGGCCACGCTTGGAATCGAGAGCCGCTCGCGGCCGATGGCCGTCTCCGTCGCCACCCGCTTCGCCGTGCGCAGCGCAGCCTGAAACATTTCGCCGGTGAGCGGACCGGAGGTTCGGCTCTCCTGCGCAAGCGCCCACGCCTGCTTCACCTGCGCGACGATCTGCGGTTCGCCCAGCACCATGCTGTCGAGACCGGCCGCCACGCTGAACAGATGCCGGACGACCGCCTCGTCGCGGTCACCGACGAGCACGGGCACAAGCAGGCTCTCCTCGATCCCGCGGCATTCAGCCAGGAACGACACGAGCTGGTCGGGCGGCGGCGGCGGCACGTCGGCCTGCTCGCCGGCGACGTAAAACTCCACCCGGTTGCAGGTGGAGAGCAGCACCCCCTCGCGGCCGGGAAACCGCTCACGAAAGCGGCCGAGCGCCTCCGCTGCTTGCTCGGCGGAGAAGGCCAGCCGCTCCCGCAGCGCCAAGGGCACGGTGCGATGGGTTCCGCCCACGAAGGCCAGCGTCATGGCGATGCCTCCGAGTCGCCGGCAGTCGCCGCCGCTGGCTGCGCGGGCGGCACGCCGTGCCGCGTCGGGCCGAACAGTCCCCACACGATGGATGCCGTGAGCACGCCGAAACTGACCAGCGACAGCCGGGCCGCGGTCCGCGGGCCGTCGGCCCGCCGCCGCGCCGCCCGCGCCATGACCGCCGCGGTCACCAGCCACGCCACGACCGCCGCCATCCGCAGCACGACCGGATCGGTCCAGGGCACCGTCTCCAACAGCCCGCGTTGCCGGTTGACCGCGTTGAGCACGATCCCTGAGAGGAAACCGGCCGCGGCCGTCCAAGCGGCGATTCCGAGCGTGCGAACCATGGTGTGGGCCAGGCGTTCCAGGCTCGGCAGTCGGAAGCTGCCCAGAGGCGGCTGCTTGCGAGACAGCCTGTCTGCCTGAATCAGCCAGAAGGCACCCGCCAGGCCGCCGATGGCCACGGCCACGCTGGCCGCCAGATTGAAGCTGCCATGAATCGCCCCCCAGACCTGCGTCGCCGGACTCTGCGGGAACGGCGCCCGGCTGGAGACCTGCGCGGCCCCGATCAGCCCCAGCACGACCGGCAGCATGAACAGCCCCACGGGGGTGCGCGGGTTGGCGATCGTGAGCCAGAGGTAGCCGCCCGCCAGCACCCAGGCCGCCAGCAGATACCAATCGAAGGCGCTCGACAGGGGCACCGCCGGCTCATTGGACGCCCGCCACGCCAGAAACAGGGTGTGCGCCACCAGTCCGGCCAGGGCGAAGGCGATCATCGCCGCTCCCCGCACGCCCGAGCGAAAGAGCAACCGCGAGGCCTCGCAGGCCAGCGCCACGGCGTAGCTGGCCGCGAAGCAGACGACGGAAATGCCCGAGACGAATTCGATCATGCGGATCCCTGCGGTGAGACGCCGATTATTGTAGTCTGCCGATCGACACCTGCCCTCGCGACCACCTGTTCGAGCACTCGATGTCCGACTCCACCCCGCCCCGTCCGGCTCGGCCCGCGATTGTCCCGGCCACCGCCGGCAGCCTTTCTCCCGCCGAACGCCGCCGGCAGGCCCTCCTCATGCGGGCCTGCCGCAGCGAGCCGGTCGAGCGCACGCCCGTGTGGCTGATGCGGCAGGCGGGCCGCTACCTGCCGGAATACCGCCGCGTGCGGGAGCAGGTCGATTTTCTGGGACTGGTGAAAAACCCCCGGCTGGCGGCGGACGTGATGATCGCCACGGTCAACCGGCTCGGCGTCGACGCGGCCATCATCTTCAGCGACCTGCTGCCGATCCTCGAGCCGATGGGCATGGACCTCGAATTCACGGCGGGCGAGGGACCGGTGATCCACAACCCGCTCCGTGAACCGGCCGACGTCAGGCGGCTCCGCGAACTGGAGGATCTCGATCAGCTGGGCTACGTGATGGACTGCGTGCGGGCAACCCGCGCCGGGCTCGACGACTCCATCCCGGTCATCGGCTTCGCCGGCGCGCCCTTCACGCTGGCCGGCTATTGCATCGAGGGGGGCGGCAGCAAGGCCTGGCTGCTCACCAAGTCGTTCATGTACCGCCACGAGGCCGCCTGGCACGACATCATGGGCAGGCTCGCCCGGGCCGTCAGCCGCTATCTCGTGGCACAGCTCGACGCCGGGGCGCAGCTCGTGCAGCTCTTCGACAGCTGGGTGGGCTGTCTTTCTCCCGACGACTACGCCCGCTACGTGCTGCCGCACAGCCGCACGGCACTTGGCGAGGCGGCGAAGCGGGCGCCGGTGATCCACTTCGCCACCGGCAATCCCGCGCTCCTCCCGCTGCTGGCCGAGGCGGGTGGCTCCGTGATCGGCATCGACTGGCGGATCGAACTGGGCGACGCCTGGAAACTCGTCGGCCACGACCGCGCGGTGCAGGGCAATCTTGATCCCGTCGTGCTGCTGGCCGACCGCGACACCGTCCGCCGCCAGACGCAGCACGTGCTGGCACAGGCCGCCGGGCGGCCAGGCCACATCTTCAACCTCGGCCACGGCATCCTCCCCCAAACGCCGGTGGAAAACGTGCTCGAGCTGATCGCGACGGTGAAGGGCGGGTAGCGGCCGCGAGAGCCGCCACTCGCCAAGCCTGACCCCGGCGGGGTACAACAGCGTGTTGCGCGCAAAACGGCCCCGTCGCCGTTCGTCGTGCGCACCCGCTTTCCCACCTGGTGTTTGCTGCATGACGAGTCTCGAAAAACGACTGTTCCACCTGTTCGAACCAGCGGCGATCAAGGCGGCGCGGTCGCTGGCCCTCAAGCGGGTGTGGTGCCCGCGTGTCGGCCAGGTGCATGCGATCATCGACGGCGAAGACGGCGAGCCGCAGGAGGTGCGGCTGGAACTCGCGGCCCGGCGCAAGGGCGGGATGACGCTCGAAAGCCACTCCACGAGCCCCGTGGGGCGGACCGGAAAGCCGTGTGCGTTGCTGGCCGCCGTTTTGCTCGAGGTCGATCGCCGCGGGCTGTTTTCGAACCTGCACGACCACACGCCGCTGGCACTCGACATCGTGCCGGCCGATGACCACGAAGAGGCTGCGGGCGACGACGACGACATGGGCGCCGAGGATGATTCGGCCGAGAGGGATGATGGAGCATCTTCGCGGCCCGCGCCGCGGGCGAGTGCGCCGTCCCTGGCAGCCTCTCCGGGCGGCGGCAGCCGCGGTGGGTCGGCGCGACTGCCCGCCTGGGCGAGCGAACTGGACGAACGCCGTCGGCTCGTCGAACCGGCGCTCCGAGACCGCATGGTCACGATCGGCGACAGCCGCCGAGCGGCGGGCGCGGTCATCTTCATGCTCGATCTGGCGGCTTCGGCCGACGCGCGGGCGGCCGTGCTCGTGCCCGGCCGGATGCAGCTCGACGTCGCCGGCAACGCCACCGGCCGGCCCCGGCCCATCGTGATCGGCCCCGGACAGGTGGAGCTCGATCAGCTCGATCCCCAGGAACGCTCCATCCTCGCCCAACTCGTCGGGGCCGCGGCGGTCGGTGAAACCAGCCTGGTCGAACCGCTCGAGCGACGGACGATCGCCCGTGTGGTCGTCAGCGCGCAGTCGGCGGCCACGCACCTCGCCATGCTCTGCGAGACCGGTCGGCTCGTCCTGCAGCCCGAGCCGCGGCGGAACCCGGACCTCGTCGTGCCCCTGGTCTGGGATGGCGGCCGGCCCTGGGAGTTCGCGCTGGTGCTCGAGCCCGACGATGTCGGGAGCAGCCGCGCCGAGACCGTCGCCGACATGGCCGCGGAGGGTCGGCCGCTGCCGCGTCCGAGTCGGGCGACGCTCCGCGGCATGCTCGTCCGCGGCAGTGAACGGAAGGATCTGAAGACGCCCCGGGCCATCCTGCGGTCGGGGCTGATCGTGTTCGAGGATCGGCTGGCCCGGCTGGCCGTGACCGGCACGGGTGGCTGGCTGGACCAGTTTGAGCGACGGGGGCCGATCGAATGCTCCGGCGCACAGGTCGACGGCCTGATCGACCGGCTGGCGTTGGTGGCCGACCTGCCGCGTTTGGAACTGCCCGGATGGACCGGCTGGCGGATTGAATCGGGCGCACCGCGTCCCAAGCTCGTGCTCGACGACTCACCGGCCATCAGCCTCGATGCCGACGACGAACCACCGACATCTGACGATGACGGCGGCCGGCCCGCCCGCCTCCCGCGCCGCCGCGCCGCGCCGCGGGTGCACCTCGCCGGGCGGATCTGGTTCGACTACGCGGGCATCCTCGTCGCCGCCGACGAGCCGGCTGGAGGCGCGACGGATGCCGTGCGGCGGATCCTCGTGCGCCGCGACCGGGCAGCGGAACGAGACGCGATCGCCATGCTGCCGCGCTACGGCGGCACGGCGCCGCGGTCCGACGCCGCCGACGCCGGCCACCACGTGGAGATCGCCCGCGCCCGACTCGACGCCTCCGTGTCGCAACTCGCCGCGGCGGGCTGGACCGTGGAGGTCTCCGGGCGTCGCTACCGCCCGGCCGGCAGCGTCGCCTGGAACGTGACCAGCGGCATCGACTGGTTCGAACTCTCGGCGGCGATCGATTTCGGCGGCGTCACGGCGGACCTGCCCGCGCTGCTCGAGGCGTTGGCCAAGGGGAGTCGCTCCGTGGAGTTGTCGGACGGCTCGCTGGGCATCCTGCCTGAGTCACTCGCGGCACAGATCGAGCCGATGGCGCTGCTCGCGCAGAAGCATGACGGCCGACTCCGCTATGGCAGGATCCAGATGGCGCTGCTCGACGCGCTCCTGGCGGGTCAGCCGCAGTCACACGTCGACGAGGCCTTCGAGCGGATTCGCGACGAACTGTCCCGGGGCGAGCGGCCCGAGGCGGAGGATGAGCCGGAGGGATTCCAGGGCACGCTGCGGCACTATCAGCGGGAAGGGCTCGGCTGGCTGACGTTCCTCGAGCGGCTCGGGCTGGGCGGCTGTCTCGCCGACGACATGGGTCTCGGCAAGACGATCCAGGTGCTGGCGATGTTCGTCCGGCGGCAGTCGTTGCTCACCGCCGGCGGCATCGTGCATCGCCCGTCGCTGGTCATCGTGCCGAAAAGCCTCGTGTTCAACTGGATCGAGGAGGCACGCAAGTTCGCGCCGTCGCTGCGGGTGCTCAACTACACGGGCAACGCCCGGATCGGCGAGGCGGCTGCGCTGGCGGACCACGACATCATCCTCACCACCTACGGCACGCTCCGCCGCGACATCATCAACCACCGCGAGATCGAGTTCGACTACGTGGTCCTCGACGAGGCGCAGTCGATCAAGAACGCCGCCAGCCAGGCGGCGAAGGCCTGCCGGCTCCTGCGGGCCCGCCATCGCCTGGCCCTGACGGGCACACCGGTCGAAAACCACATCGGCGAACTCTGGAGCATCTTCGAGTTCCTCAATCCCGGCCAGCTCGGCAGCGCCACGCGTCTCAAGCGGTTTCTGGCCGGGGGCCGCACGAGTTCCGAGGTGGTCGCCCGCGCCGTGCGGCCCTACCTGCTCCGGCGGACCAAGACGCAGGTGCTCTCCGACCTGCCGGAAAAAACCGAGCAGACGCTCTTCTGCGAACTCGGCGAAGAGCAACGCAAGGCCTAC
This sequence comes from Pirellulales bacterium, assembly GCA_044369655.1. GTDB lineage: Bacteria > Planctomycetota > Planctomycetia > Pirellulales > UBA1268 > CAMCQY01. The sequence goes on along the minus strand of JBILWX010000042.1, from coordinate 11,940 downwards.
GACGAACTGCGGGAGCACTACCGGCTGGAACTGGCGGGACGGATCGGCCGCATGGGCATCGGGCGGTCCCGGATCGCGGTGCTGGAGGCGCTGTTGCGACTGCGGCAGACCGCCTGCCACCCGGGCCTCGTCGATCCCGCGCGGATCGACGAGCCGGCCGCCAAACTCGACACGCTCCTCGAACAGCTGTCCGAGGTGATCGACGAGGGGCACAAGGTGCTCGTCTTCAGCCAGTTCACGAGCTTTCTCTCGATCGTCCGCCGCCGGCTCGACGAGCGGTCGATCACCTACGAATACCTCGACGGCAAGACGACCGACCGGCAGTCGCGCGTGCAGCGGTTTCAGGAGGACACCGACTGCCGGCTGTTCCTCGTGAGCCTCAAGGCCGGCGGCCAGGGGCTCAACCTCACCGCAGCCGACTACATCTACATTCTCGACCCGTGGTGGAATCCCGCGGTCGAGGCGCAGGCCGTGGACCGGGCCCATCGCATTGGCCAGACCCGCCGCGTCTTCGCCTACCGGCTGATCGCGCGGGACACCGTCGAGGAGAAGATCGTCGCCTTGCAGGAACGCAAACGGGAGCTGGCCGAGTCGAGCGTCCGCGCGGACGAAAGCATGGTCTCGAGCCGGACGGCCGAGGATGTCGAAATGCTGCTCTCGTGACGCCACGCGGGCCGGCGAACCGTTCCAGACACCTCACAAAACTCTAATGGCTCTCGACTACGACATGGGCAAGGTGCTCATGTGCAGTGCATTCCCCCCGACACGAAACCAGACACGAAACCCGACACGACAGAGGACGAACCGATGGCCGGTCAACAGATCCTCGTGGTTGACGACGAGGAGGATCTGCTGGAATTGGTGAGCTACAAGCTCTCCAAGGACGGCTACCGCGTGCAGTGCGTGGGCACCGGCGAAGAGGCGCTCAAAGCCGCCCGGAAACAGCCGCCCGACCTGATCGTGCTCGATTGGATGCTGCCGGCGGTGGACGGGCTCGAGGTCTGCCGCCGGCTCAAGAGCGATCCCAAGACCCGCGACATCCCGGTCATCATGCTGTCGGCCAAGGGGGAAGAGGGTGACATGGTGGCGGGCCTCGACCGCGGTGCCGATGACTACATCGCCAAGCCGTTCAGCCCCCGGGTGCTTTCGGCACGCGTCAAGGCGCTCCTGCGGCGCAAGGAGGCGGACGCGAAGGCCGAACAGGAAACGACGATCGACGTCCACGAGCTCTCGATCCATCCCGGCCGGCACGAAGTGACGCTGGCCGGCCAGCCGGTCGAGCTGACCTACACGGAGTTTGCGCTCCTGCAATTCCTGGCCAAGCGGCCGGGCTGGGCCTACACGCGGACGCAGATTGTCGACGCCGTGAAGGGGGAAGACTATCCTGTGACGGAGCGCTCGGTGGACGTGCAGGTCGCAGGACTGCGCAAGAAACTGGGGGCTTTTGGCTCCTACATCGAAACCGTCCGTGGCGTGGGATACCGGTTCCGGGCCTGACGACAGTCCCGCTCCGGCATCCTTCGCAGTCCGTCGCAGTCTCCTCCCATGGCCCGCTCGCGGTTCGTCTGGCATGTGTTCGCGGGCTTCTGCGCGCTGGTCGCAGCGGGCTTTCTCGGCTGCTTCTGGCTGGCGAGCGTGCAACTGGCCCGCCTGGCCGATGCCTCGCAGCTGCAGCGGGTGGCCGACGTGGCGACGGGGCTCGCCGCCGTGTTCCCGGAGCGAGCGGAGACGCTCGATCCCGCCCTCTTCACCGACGCCACGCGTCGGCTGATCGGCGGCACGCGTCCGCGGGTCGATCTGCTGTCTCCAGACGGAACCGTGCTGGCCACCTCGGCGCCGGGTGGTGTCGTGGGGGAGAGAGCGCCCGCCGCCGATGCCGTCGTGGAGGAGGCCCGCGCCGGGCGGATTGCGCGGACCAGCCGCTACGATGCCGCCGCCGGCAAGCGGATCCTCGTGGTGGCCGCTCCGGTGGGGCCGGCCGGCCGGCCCGCGGGCATCGTCCGGGTCACCGCGGACACGGTCGACTCCGACGCCGAGCTGGCCCGATCGCAGCGGTGGCTGCTGCTTGGTTTCCTCGCCTGGTCCGTCGCGGCCCTCGCTGCCGGCCGCGCAGTGGCCAGCCGACTGGCACGGCCCGTGGCTGATCTCTCGCTGGCCGCGGCCCGGCTGGCCGACGGCGATGTCGGTGCCGCCATTCCGACGGCGGAGCCGACGGAACTCGCCCGTCTCGCCGAGGCGATCACATCCCTGCGGGAACAGCTCGTGGAACGCGGGCTCACGATCGGCAGACAGGGCACGCAGCAGGAGGCGGTGCTGGGGAGCATGATCGAAGGCGTGCTCGCCATCGACGCCCGGCAGCGGGTGGTGGACATCAACCGGGCCGCGGCCGAGTTGCTCGGAGTCGACCCGAACCGCGCCATCCGTCGCTCCCTGCAGGAAGTGGTGCGCAACCCCGACCTGCGACAATTCGCCCTGCGGGCGATCGACTGCCGCGAAGCGGTCGAGGATGATCTGCTGCTCCGTGGCGTCCGCGACCGCACCATTCGGCTGCGCGGCACGGCCCTGCGGGACCTGTCGGGGGAGGGCGGGGCGGTGATCGTCTTGAACGACGTCACCGACATGCAGCGGCTGGAGAACGTCCGCCGCGACTTCGTGGCCAACGTGTCGCACGAACTCAAGACGCCGATCGCGTCGATCAAGGGTTTCGTGGAGACGCTCCTCGACGGAGCGGGGGACGATCCGGCCGACACCCGACGATTTCTCGACATCATCGCGAGGCAGGCGGACCGGCTGGCATCGATCATCGAGGATCTGCTGGCCCTCTCCCGGATCGAGCAGAGCGAAGGCACGGGCAACCTGCCGCGCGACGCGGTACGGATCGCCGATCTGCTCTCCGCCGTGACCGTCGACTGCCTGCCGCGGGCGGACGATCGTTCGATCCGGCTCGACGTGACCTGCGACGAGAGCATCGAGGCCGAGGTCAATGCACCACTGTTGGAGCAGGCGTTGATCAACCTCGTAGACAATGCCATCAAGTACAGCGATCCCGGCCGCACGGTCTGGGTCGGTGTCTCGGTCGAGGCCGGGTCACCCGACGGCGAGAGCGTGGTGCTGATCACGGTCCGCGACGAGGGCTGTGGCATCGAGGCCGAGCACCTGCCGCGGCTCTTCGAACGGTTCTACCGCGTCGACAAGGCCCGCAGCCGCAAGCTCGGCGGCACGGGCCTCGGGCTGTCGATCGTGAAGCACATCGTGCAGGCCCACGGCGGCACGGTGGCGGTGGAAAGTGCGCCGGGCGTGGGCAGCACCTTCACGATCCGGCTGCCGTGATCATGTCCTGCTGTCGCCAGCGAGGCCGATGACGGCTACAGTGTGGTCCGGATCACCATCCAGAGACATGCGGCCCGGAGGATCGAGCGCGATGGAGCCCAGAGCGACTCATGCCCGCAAGGAATACGAGCAGGGTGCGCTCGACGAGGCCACGGTCGAACACGACCCGATCAGGCAGTTCGCGGTGTGGTACGACGCGGCCGTGGCGGCCGGGCTGCCCGAGCCCGAGGCGATGACGCTCTCCACCGCCACGCCCGACGGCCATCCCTCGGCCCGCATCGTGCTGCTGCGGGGCTTCGACACGCGTGGCTTCTGCTTCTTCACCAACTACGAGAGCCGCAAGGGCCGGGAACTGGCGGACAATCCCCATGCCGCGCTCACCTTTCATTGGGCCGAACTCGAGCGGCAGGTGCGGATCGAGGGCCGCGTGGAACGGACGACCGCGGCCGAAAGCGACGCCTACTTCACGAGCCGGCCAAGCACCTCGCGGATCGGGGCCTGGAGCTCGCCTCAAAGCGAGGTCATCCCCGACCGTGAAGCGCTCGAACGGCTCTTCACCCGCTTCCGCACGGAGCACCCCGACGACGCGGCGATCCCGCGGCCGGCCCATTGGGGCGGCTTTCGGCTGGTGCCCGAGCGCATCGAGTTCTGGCAGGGCCGCCCCAGCCGGCTCCACGACCGGCTCCGCTTCCGCCGCGACGCCTCCGGCGGCTGGAGCATCGAACGACTCGCCCCGTGAGGGAGGCGTGCCGGCCCGAGCGCCGGCCGGATGCGGGCCGCAAACGCCGAGCCTGTCCGGCTACGCGATCGTGCGGCCGCCGTCGACCGGCAGGCAGACGCCCGTGACGAAATCGTTTTCCAGCAGAAAGAGCACCGCGTGGGCCACATGCTCAGGCGTGCCCTCGCGGTGCACCAGCGTGCCCGCGATCACGGCGGCACGCGCCTCGGGGTCCATGTCGGCCGACAGCGTCACTGGCCCGGGCAACACGCAGTTGACCCGCACCCGCGGATTCCGCGCCGCGAACTCCACGGCCAGGCTTCGCGTCATGGCAGGAATCGCCCCCTTGCTCGGAAAATAGGCGGCGTAGTCGGCATACGGTCGGGCCACCGCCCAATCGCCGACGGTGACGATGGCGCCCCCGTCAGACTGCCGCACCATGCAGGCCCCGACCTCCTGGGCCACCACGAACGTGCCGACGCAGTTGACGTCGAAGTGGCTCCGCAGGTCGTCGGCCGTGACCTCCTCCAAGGGGCCGGCATGCCAGATCGCCGCACAGGTCACCAGCGCGTCGATGCGGCCGAAGTGGTCGGCTACGCGATGCACCAGCGCCCGCACCGGCCCTTCGTCGCGGAGATTCGCCGTGACCGCCAGGCTGGGCACGCCGGCGGCGTCGAGTTGGCCCGCCAGTTCGCGGGCTTCCTGCAGCGACCCATGGGCATGGATGGCCACGGCATAGCCCCGTGCCGCCAGCGCCCGCACGACCGCCGCGCCCACGCGGCGTGCGCCGCCGGTGACCAGCGCCACGCGGCCGGTCTGGGCTGCCGCCCCGGGGATGAATGCAAGCGGATCGTGCATCGCCGGTCTCCGGGAAACGAGGGGCTGTCAGCCCGGCGTCTTGTTGGCGTCGTGGAAGTCGAGGATCTGCTGCCAGGCTTCCTCGGGTGTTTCGGCGTAGGTGAAGAGCTTGAGGTGCTCGTCGGCGATCACGCCGCTGTCGGCGAGGAACTGGAAATTGATCACCTTCGACCAATATTCGCGGCCGAAGAGGATGATCGGCACGGGCTGCATGCGATGCGTCTGCCGCAGCGTGAGCGTCTCGAACATCTCGTCGAGCGTGCCGAAGCCGCCCGGGAAGAGCACGACGGCCGCCGACCGCAGGATGAAGTGAAACTTCCGCAGCGCGAAATACTTGAACTGAAAGCACAGTTCCGGGGTGATGAACGGATTGGGCTGCTGCTCGCTGGGGAGCTTGATGTTGAGGCCGATCGACTTGCACCCGACGTCGAACGCCCCGCGATTGGCCGCCTCCATGATGCCTGGACCGCCACCGGTGATGACCACGTAGTCGCGCTTGTCATCGCACTGGTTGTCGATCGACACCAAGCGGGCAAACTCGCGGGCGGCATCGTAATAGTGGCAGTAGGACAGCAGCTGTTCGGCCCGCTTGAGCTCACGGGCACACGCCGCCTGTGCCGCCTGGCCGGCCGCAGCCATGGCACGGCGCGCCTCCGACAGCCGTCGCTCCGCTGCCGTGCGTTCCACGATCTGCGTGCCGCCAAAGACGATGACGGTGGAGGTGATGTTGTCGGCGAGGAAAGCGAGCTCCGGCTTGCCGAGCTCGAGCAGCATCCGCACGCCCCGCATCTCGGTGCGTTCCAGCAGCTTGCGGTCCTCCTGGGCGAGGCTGTAGCTGGGCGACGAGAGAATCGCCTCCATGTTCTCGGCGACGAGGGCCACGTCGTCGCCGAGCGTGGTGTCGGGCAGGATGCTGCAGGCCTTGGGACGTGGAACGGCCGTTCCGTTCCGATGGGAAGGCGCCGCGGTCGGCGACTGGTCTGGCTTCGGGGTTTTGGGGGTCTTGGCCATGGCGATTCTCCCTGCCGTAGGTGCGTGTCTCGTGATGGTCGTCGAAATGGTTCAGGAATCCAACCGGGCCGTCGTGCCGATGGCGGGAATCTCCACCTCCCAGCCGCGGGACTCTCGTAAAAACTCCGCCATGCCCTGTGCGGCCGGCGGTTCGCCATGCACGAGAAAGGTCTTTTTAGGTGCCGGCATGCCGGCGAGCCAGCGGCCGATTTCGCGACGGTCGGCATGGCCCGACAGGGCGTCCACCCGCCGCACCGCGGCCTTGACCGGGATGTCCCGACCATGGATGCGGAGGAATTTCGCGCCGTCGATCAGGCTGCGGCCCCGGGTACCGATCGCCTGGAAGCCCGCCACCAGCACCGTCGTCTTGGGATCGGGCAACCGCTGGGCGAGATGGTGCAAAATCCGGCCCCCGTTCATCATGCCGCTGGAGGCGATGACGATCCCCGGCCCCCGATGGGCATTGATCGCCTTCGATTCGGCCGACGTCTTGGCCATGCGCACGAACGGCGAGGCCAGCGCCTCGGCCACGCCGGCCATCTTCGCCTCGCTGAAGTCATGTTCGGCCACGTGCCGGCGAAACACCTCGGTCGCATCGACCGCCATCGGCGAATCGATCCAAACCGGCACCTCCGGCAGCCGACCCGCGGCCATCAGCGTGCGCAGCAGGTAGACGAGCTGCTGGCAACGGCCGATCGCGAACGAGGCCACGAGCATCATGCCGCCTCTGGCCAGCGACTCCTTCGTCACCATCTCCAACTCGTCGAGCGGCCGGCTGGCAGGGTGGTCGCGGTCGCCATACGTGCTCTCGCACACGAGATAATCACACGCGGGAGGGGGCACGGGGTCGTGGTAGAGCGGCGCGTCGAAGCGGCCGACGTCCCCGGAAAAGACGAGCTTTCGCATGCCGCCGGCCGAGGCCGCCTCCAGTTCGAGGAACGAACTGCCCAGCATGTGGCCGGCGTCGTGAAAGCGACACCGCACTGCCGGCGCCGGCTCGAACCAGGTGCCGCGAGCCACCGCCTTGACCAGCCGCAGGGTCCGATCGACGTCGCGCTCGTCGTAGAGGGGCAGCGCCGGCCGGTGCTTGGAAAAGCCCTTGCGGTTGGCGTAGATGGCATCCTCTTCCTGGCACTTGGCGGAATCGTACAGCAGCAGGCCGAGCAGGTCGGCCGTGGCCGGCGAGGTGATGATCGGCCCCTTGAAGCCCTCTCGGACCAGCCGCGGCAGCCAGCCAGAATGGTCGATGTGGCCGTGCGTGAGCACGACCGCGTCGATGGTGTCGGCCGGCACGGGGAAGCGTTCCCAATTCCGTTCGCGGAGATTCTTCTCCCCCTGGAACAGCCCGCAATCGATCAACACCCGGGAGCCCCCGGCCTCTACCAGGTGCCGAGAACCCGACACCATCCCCGCCGCCCCGAGAAAGGTGAGGCTGGCTCCCGTGCGGGGGGCGATTGTCTCTGGTGGCATCGGTCGCTCTCCTCTCGTTGACTGCACTGTGGATCTTCAACCGCCGGGGCATGGAGTCCTGCGCCGTCGACTCCGGCACAAGCCCGCGTTCATCCATCAGGATGACGGTGGGGCCGGCTGCTCACGCATCTGGATGGACGATCGCGTTTCTCCAGCCACGAGCAGTTCGCCGGCGCCGATCGCCAGCGACTCGAGCCAGTAGCTCGTGGCGCCCGCATCGTGCGTCGATGGGATGTAGACCATGAGCACCATCCGGCCGTCCAGCATCCGCAGGTCGGTCACCATGCCCAGCTTGCTGATCCGGCGGGCCAACTCCCGCAGAATCGGCGTCCGTGGCAGGGGAATCGCCCCCAGGCTCGCTCGATCCAGCACGATCGTCAACTGGTTGACGTCCCGGAGGAGGATTTCAAAGTCCAGCCAGGCCACCGACGTCAGCGGTCCATATCCGACACGGGTCCCCAGAAAAGCATGCTTCGGTTGAAAGAGGATCCGCGGCTGGGAGACTCCCTGCGGCAGCCAGCGGGGATGGTTGCGTGGCAGGTCCACTGCCAGCCAGGCATTGATCTCATCGGCGCTGACCGCGGCGTCCCAGTTGCCGGGCCGCGAGATGGAGGCATGCCACGCCGAGGCCTTCGTCAACGCCCGCCGCGCCAGGGCCTCGACATCGTCATCCACACCTCCGGCATCGGTCGCCCCGGGAGTCGAGAGCTGGCGGTAGAAACCCGGTTCATATTTGAGCAGCATGGCGACGAGGGCCAGCACCACCACCAAGCCGCCAAGACAGCCCAAGACGGCTTTGCCCACGACGGTTCCACACAGTTGCCGCCACGATGATTGCTTCACGGCAGTAGGCTACCCATGCTTGGCCGCGTTTCAAAACCCGCCGGGCAGCGGCCCCGCGGGGATTCCACGACTCCGCGGGGTCGTCCATTTGAGCCATTCCGCCGGGCTTTTGAAACCGTCGCTAGCCGGTCAGGCCCAATAACCGGGGAATGGGCAGGTCGGCCGAGCCCTCCAAGGTCACCTCGCCGATCAGGCCATCCTCCAGTTCGTCGCGCAGCACTCGCACGTGCGGCGGAGCCTCGATGCCAATCCGCACCTTGTCGCCACTGACACGCACCACCGTGACGACCACCGAATCCCCAACCCGAATCCGTTCGTTCTGTTTCCGGGAAAGCACCAGCATCGAAGGCCTCCGTTCAAATGGATGTGTGCGAATGAATGTAGAGAGTGTGCTATACAAATGTCAACCGTGAATCGCCCGAATTCCACGACCGCACCGCCGCCCGACTGACCGTGGTGCCGCCTGGATCGGAGACGAACCGGCAAACCTTGCCGCAGGGGAAACATCGTCCGATCAGGAAGACTTTCTTGGCCATGCCCGGCCAAACGCCAACTGGACGCATTGTGCGGCGCCGTCCTGTCGTGCGGCCTGCCCGCAGCAGAGCGGTTTCGCGGGCTGCAAAAGCGGATTCAAGAATCGACGCCGCGGCTCTCCGGCGGCCTAGTCGCCATGCGCAGGCGGTGTGGCGGCGAACTCGGGGAGCGCAACCTGGCTGGCCACGGCAACGCGGCGTTCCGCGTCGTCGATACGGGCCAGGTCACTCGCCAGCAGCCGCGGATGAAACTTGTGTACGCACCGCAGGCTGTCGGCCCGACCGGTGACCACGGCCGCACGGGAGTCGATCTCGAGCGATACCACCGTGGGAATGCCCCCCGCCGCGGCCACGCGGCGGTTGATGGCCAGCCGTGGAAACGGCGGCAGGCCACCGGGATGAACGAGCGCCTTCAGCAGGATCGCCGTGTCGGCGAACCGACGATAGATGCCGGCGGCCTCCGCCGTCGGCGGCTCGGCAAACTCGATGGCATAGCGGACCCGCGGACCAACCAACTCGATCCGTTCGTCCGACTCCGTCATCCCTTCGCCGAAGTCAGGCCCACCCGCCCAGCGAACCAGCTTGTCGTCCGACTTTCTCGCCCACGACGCCAGCGACACGCTCAACCGCTCGAGCCTGATCGCATCGATCTGGGTCTTCAGGTTGCGGGCCGGATCGACGAGCACGACGCGTTCACGGGCGGGGTCGTGGAGCACGATCTCGCCAACCGCTCCGCTCCCCTGCTTTCCGCCGCCCTGTTTCCCGCCGCCGGTCACCACCGGTTCGAGAAAGTCCCAGGCGACACCCGCGCGAAACAGCGTCAGGCTGCGCGCGATCGGCTCCTCCGCCCCGTTGGCAAACACCTCGCTCTCCACGCGAAACTCGTCGTCCCCACCGGCACACACGCCTCCGCCGCCGCAGACAAGCGGAAACAACAGGCCGGAAAACACCGCCAGCCGTACCCACTGCTGACAGGTTCTGGCTCGCGAGGCGTGCAGCTGCATGGAGGGTCAACCCCGTGGCTTCCGTGCGTCGTGCCGACACACGGGGCCCGGGACGGTAGCAGACGGGCCGCTGCCCACCAAGGCTAAAAGGTGGCCATTTTCAAGGCCCTTGGATCACCCGCCCAGTCCGGCTGAACCCAGTCCGGCTGAACCCAGTCCGGCTGAACCCAGTCCGGCTGAACCCAGTCCGGCTGAACGCAGTCCGGCCAAGTCCATTGCCGCCGCCCCCAGCTCCGCCGGCTCGGCGAACACGTGCCAACGTCCACCGGGCACGCGTCGGCCTAGCCGATCGAGTCGCAATCGCTCCTTGTCCCGCGACCGCTTCCCCTCCACCAGGCGGATGGCGACACCGGCCACATGATCAGGATGGCGACGGGCCACGTCCGCATAGACCTCCGGGTCGCGCTCGCCGGAATCCCCCACGAGCAGAAACTTCCGACGTGGGAAATCGCCCAGAATCTGTTCGATGGTGCGCCTCTTCGACCGCTTGCGGGACGGGAGTCGGCGCAGGGGCGTCGAATCCTTGAGCCGGAAGAGCTTGAGGTGCATCGAACCGGCAGGGAGGCCCGTGTCGCGGAGAAAACCGCTCAGGCAGCTGGCCAATTGCCACGGGCTGGCTGATACGTAATGAAAGGCTGTTCCCGCTGCCTGCCAGCGGCGGTAGATCTCCGCCATGCCCGGCACGGCGGAAAACTCGCGCAACAGCGTGTTGGCGAGGAGTTCGCGGCGGTTGGCCACGTTGGTGACTTTCACCGTGTCGTCGATATCGGAGATCACCGACATGCCTTCGTCATCGACGAGTTGAATCCGACCCGATGTCGAGAGTGCCAGCCGGGGGTCCGTATCGGCCTGGTCGGCGGCGCCCGTGAGTGCCGCCCCGTAGGTGAGCCAGCGGCAGGCACCGCCGGTCCCCTCGGCAAGGGCCTCGATGTCATCGGCGGCGAGGTCGATCGACTGCTGGAAATGACCGACCCGGTCGGATTGGCCGGCATCGATCCGCCGCTCACCAAGGGTGATGGTCACCGGCTCACCCACCACCCGTTGAAACAGAAAGGCGTCGGCCCGCCGCTGAAACACCTCCGACTGCAGCTGCGCATCGTCGAGTTCGAGCAGCCGCTTGATCACTCCGATGGCCAGGGTTCTGCGATGGCTTTTGGGCGGCAACGGCCGCGAGATCATGCCGGCAACGGTGGCACGCCACCGCCTTTCACCGGGAAGACGCCGCGCATAGGTGGGGAAAAAAACGATCATGCGGCCGGACCTGGGTTGCACGCCAGCCGCCCTCGCCGTGGCAGGGAGCCGGGCCGCTGCCTCGCGGGATGCGGGTTGGTGCTTGCAATCACAAGGAGCCCCATCTTACAACCTTGCCCGGTATTCTGGACCGGTCACGACCTGGAGGAAAGCATGGGAGTCAAGAAAACGGGCAAGGGCCGTCGCAAGCTGGGACAGAAAAAACGGCGGATGCGGGCCCGCATTCGCCATCGCAAGGGCTGAGCGACCGTCGCCGAGCTCGGGCTGGACGCGGTTTTGCCAATGCTGATCCGCCCGCCATTGGTCTGAAGGCTCGCGCGTGACGGCGTCAGGCGGTCTCCGTTCGCTGTGTGTCAGACCGCCGCTCGGGCGGCCGATTCTCGGCCGCCCGCTCGCTTTCCACACCGGCCTACTGGTGCGACCCGCACAGCTTCACGACGGCGGGCCGCGATGAGACTGGCCGCGCTTCAGTTTTCCTTGCCGCGCCTCTGGCATGGGGTAGTTTTGCTTGGCTTCGTGGCAAAACACTGCCCCGAGGCGATGCCCCCGGGAAGGAGATCACTCGATGCGTTCGAATTCATGGTACCGAGCGGCGGCGCGATGCCTGCCTGTGGCGTTGGTGGTGGCGGCGGCCAGCCTTTCCGGCTGCAAGTCGCTCACCGAGAAATACATCGCGCTGGAGGTCTGGAAGTACGAGAAACTCTTCGGGCATCTGCCCCCGGGGTTCGTGCCTCCCGGAGCCATGCCGCCCGCAGGTGCCCCCGCCATGCGGCCCTGCGGCCAGGGTGCAGCATGTCCGCCGGCTCCCTGCGGCGGCGGTGAGCATGTGGTCGGTTCACAGATGGCCGGCGGCAATTGCGATCAATGCCAAGGGGGTGTCGTAGAAGGCGGCCTGTCGCCCGGCGCGGTCGTGTCGCCGGGC
>JBILWX010000294.1:0-2546 GCA_044369655.1 Pirellulales bacterium | reverse complement strand
TCGGCCTGGCGCTGCTCAACTGGCTGGGCGCGCCGTTCGGCATCTTCCAGACGCTCGACGTGCTGACGATGCTGGGCTTCGTGATCCTGATCGGCACGGTCGTGAACAACCCGATCCTGATCGTCGAACGGGCCTTGCAGCTGGTCCGAGGCGAGTCGGAAGCCGGGGCCGACGGCGCAGCCTGGGAGCCGACCGAGGCGGTCCTCGAAGCCGTCCGCAGCCGCGTCCGCCCGATCTTCATGACGACGCTGACGACGGTGCTCGGTCTTCTGCCGCTCGTGCTGTTTCCCGGTGCCGGGAGCGAGCTCTACCGGGGCCTGGGCGCCGTGCTGCTGGGCGGCATGTTCGTCTCGACGCTGGTGACGCTCGTGCTCGTGCCGCTGCTGCTCGGCCTCTGCTTCCGCCTGTTCCCGGCCACCTGAGACGTCACTCGTGTCACCACTCTCGGCTCATGGCCGTCGTGGAACGCCCATGAGTCGGCGGAGTAGGTCAGGCCATGAGCCCGATTCCCAAAACGCCGTCTGCCCCGCGGCGGGCTCGCCGAGGACGGTGCCCGCAAACACGGCCACCTCCCCCTTCCCCACCGCGAGCGTGGCGGCGACCGGATCGCTGCCCGCATACGCGACGACCTCGGCCTTGGGTCTCGTCTTCAGATCATGCCGCCAGAAGACGGCCGGCTTGTCCTTCCAGCTTTCGTTCGCCTTCGGCCCCAGGAGCACGGCCGGCTCACAGTGGACGAGTGGCGGCTTGCGGTTCGAGCCGTCGATCGTAAACGGCAGCATCGGCTCGAGAAGCGTGCCGGAGAGCCGCGCCTGATCGAGGGTCCAGGGTCCGCCGAGGATCACGAGCCGGCCGCCATCCTTGACGAAGTCTTCGAGCATCTTCCGCACCTCGAGCTTCACCTGCGGGACCGCGTTGGCCAGCACGACCGCATCGTAGGCATAGAGCTCCTCATACTTTTCCGGCAGGGCGTAGGCGGTCGCGCACCCCGGGAAAATCTTCTCTACGCCATAGGGCTTCCAGTGCAGCCCACGGACCTGGAGGATTTTCTGCGGCGACCGCCCCTCGGGAGTCCGCAGGCCGGCCGGCTTCTCCGGCGGCGGCGCCATCGCAAGGAGTTTGTCGTCGGAGTAACGCTCCAACTGCTTCACGATGAGGTGATCGCAGAAGAGACCGTTGCCTTCGGGCTCCTTGCTTTCGCCACTGATGAACACGTGAACCAGGCTCTCCGCCCGCAGCTCGATGTCACGGTCGTAGTAGTGATAGGTGCCGTCGACGACGAGCCGCCGCTCGGGCGGCGTCGCGGCGTCGGTGTTGAAATCCACAGGCGGAAACTTGGTCGAGGTGCCGTAGAACACTCCGCTCGCGTCGATCCGGACCGACTGCCGTCGCGGCGGAGCCTGTGTGTCGACGAGCTTCATCCGGGCACGAATCCGGTAGCGACCCGGCGGAAAGGGCCCGTTCCAGGTGCGGCCGAACGAGCCGCGAACGGCCCCGCTGACGCGGGCCTGCGCGCGGCCGTTGGCGGCGTCAGGATCGGCCACGCCGTTCGCGTTCAAGCTGTTGTAGCCCGTGTCGGTCTCCACCAGCGACTCGTCGTCCGCAAGCGCGACGCCGACGGTCGGCGGCTGCAGCGGGTCGACCACGATCGCCCCCGGCGGCGCAGAGCGGCCGGCCACGAGGTCGGCCTCGCTCACCGGGTCGCTGAACCGTGGCGGCGCTTGGGGCTCGGCGAAACGGCCCGACTCCTCCACGATCAGCATGCCCCAGACGGCCAGCCCCGGCACCCGTACCCGAGCCTCCCGTGCATTGCCCTCGTTGGTGACCGCGACGTCGTAGGGCTCGACGTCGGGCCGCACGAACGCCACCCGCTCGATCGTCGCCCCCGGCGAGGCCTTGATGCTCACGGGAAAACCTCCCAGCGGCTCCGGGAGCGTGGTCTTGGCGATCGTGTCGTCGGGGCTCGGGTTGACGAGATGGACGACCGTGAACTTCCGCGTCGGCGTATCGATGAACTCCTGCACGAGCGGCTGCCAGTAGACGTGTGAATCGCCGACCGTGATCCGCTCCTCCGGCCGCTCGACGACAGTCAGCCGTGGATGCCAGAGAAACGCCGACCAGCGGGTCATGAAGCTGCCCCAGTTGCCGCAGCCAGGCACCTTTTCGTGCGAGCCGTACACCGAATGCGCGCCGGCGATCAGGCTGTAGACCAGCTTGTAGACGCCGACCGGCGACGGCTTCAGGGCCAGGATGCAGTGGTATTGCCCGCCCAGGCGGCTCACGTGCTTGGCCTGCTTCAGTTCGTTGGGCGCGAAGGCACGGGCCACGCCCTCCGACGTGGTCCAGGTGCGATAGACGCTGCCGTCGATCGAGTAGCCGTCGTGCTGGCCGATCGCCTCCTGCATCCACATGCCGCTGCCGGCCATCGCCTCCCGCATCTCGCGGGTGATGGCGGGGTAGCTGTCGGGCGCGAAGGCGTAGTTGTAGCCCAAGAGGAAATCGGGCCGCTTGGCCCAAAGCGTCTCCTTGAGCTGGCGGATGTTCCA
>JBILWX010000127.1:0-9166 GCA_044369655.1 Pirellulales bacterium | reverse complement strand
ATCGTCTGTTCGACTCCGACCGGAGCCTCTGCTTCTGAACCCCCTGCGAATGGCCGACAACAGCGGTCTTCGCAGGGGGTTTTTTGTTTTCCGACTCGCTCGGCTCGGGGCGTGAGGGTACCGAAAGACCGGGTGTTCAGCCGGTTCTAGGGGAAGGCCTACTTCACGGTCTTCGTGCTCACGACGGTGGCTGCTGGTCCAAGCATCTCGGCGTTTCTGGCGGTGTGGGGCCGGGGCGAGTCTCGCTCGGTCGCTTTCTGTGTCGCTTCGCCGCAGGATTTCCGCATCTGTTGCAACCTAAAAAAAGTCCCTTCCGATGTCGCCCTCAGGACCATGTGAAGCGTCTGGCTGTCTGGTAGCAGAGCCGGCGATTTCTCACGGATTCGACCGTGCCCTCACACAGCGGAGATGTTCTTTCATGACGATTGCCAAGCGTTTCAATGCGATGCTCGTCCTCATGGTTGCGGGCGCGGTGGCCGTCTCCGGGGTCTGTGCGACGACAGCGTCGGGAAGCACCTTGTATGTCTCCGGCCCTACGGCCACCAATGGGTCCGCGACGATCCAGTCCGGCACCACCAGCACGACGAACCTCGGCTACGCCTTCAAGACCGGCGGATCCGGGCCGTTCGGCATCGACACGATCGTGCTGGAGTTGCAAAGCAGCGTCGTGTCGGGAACAGGATCGTTCAAGATCTCGATCAATGGAACCGACAACGACACGCCCCTTTCGGCGGTCCCCAACAGCACCGTGTACGCTTCCGACACCGTCAGTTTCACGACTTCGGGAATTGCTAACACGCCCTTCGAATTGGTGTTGGCCGGTGCTGACATCCCGAACATCAGCGCCTACTCACTCCTGTCAAACACCGCGTATTCCATCTTCTTAAATAGTGCTTCCGGCAGCTCAATCGCCATGCGGCGGCAACAAGGTTTGGCCAGCGGAAACGATGCTATCGCTGCGTACACAGTAACCAATGGCTTCGAGGTTCTCGACACCTTCAGGAACAGCGTCCCCAACTACGCCAACAGTCAGGGTCCTCCAGTTTCCTATGCTGCCTTTGCGATTTCGTTTGGTACGACGCAGGCGGCTACCGTTCCCGAGATCGACCCCAGCGGCGTGGGGAGCGTCTTGGCGCTGGTCAGCGGCGCGCTCGGTCTGCTCGAGCGTCGTCGGCTGATGGCGAAGCGTGCCTGAGAAGCGTAGGTCTAAACGATTCCAACCCGAGGGGAGCAGGATCCATCGCGATTCTGCTCCCCTCGCTGCTTTAAGTCGGCCAAGACGAGCCTGCTCGAGTCGGGCGAGGAGCGGCGTCGTTTCGCGGCAAGGCTGCGAGCTGTCTGCGGCGTGGAATCACCCAGGTGTAGGTCTGTTGGCCCAGATTTGGTGGCTGGCACCCCGTTCTTTTGGAGGAGATGCCATGCCGCAGAATCGTGAAGCCCCCGAAAGCGTACGCCAGGTGACCTTGCCGCGGCGGCGGATGCTCGTTGCCACGGCTGCCGCCACGGGCGAGTTTCAGCGGATCCTTCCCTGCATCCTTGCCTGCCAGGCAGGCAAGGACATCTACTCCGAGAAGCCGCTCTCCTGGTCCACCGGCGAGGCGAGGGCGCTCGTCGATGCTGTGAAGCGGCACGACCGCGTGCTCCAAGTGGGCACGCAGCAGCGGTCGATGGCGATCAACTGCATGCGGCATCGACGGTTCGCCAGCACCAAGAAGGTCGCGCCGCCTCCTTCAGTATTTCTCCGCAACCGCGTACCACCCGCTGGCCGCTGGCTAACGCTCCGCACGTGTCGGGGTTCTTGCTCCGGCAGAACCGCCCCGGTCAGTACGTGCTGCCGATCAACCGGAGGATGTTGCGGGCCAGGCTGGCACCGCCGACGATCCGGCCGTCCGTGTAGTCGTCGAGGCCGAAACCGCCCTTGCGGCTCTGCTCCACCTGCTTCGAGATGGCGGCGTTGCACATCTTGATGACCTCTTCGATCTTCCTCGAGTCTTTGTCGGCGTTGGCTTTGATCATGAATCGCTCCCGGAACGAGCGGGTGATGGTTGGCGCGGAGTCGTGGCACGTGGCAGCCCTCCGTAGCCGCCGCCTCAGGAATCGTAGTCAGGGGCCCGCCGGTCACCACTGCCAGGCCCCTAGCTCAGGACCCGGTGCGTCGGTCCGGGGGCCTCGGTCCGGGTGCCGCGATCTGCACGGGGCGTTGCAGAATGCGGCAGTCACGGCCGGTGGCTCCGATTGGGCCGGGCTTGCCGGGACCGCGTCAATGGCCCTACTCCCCGGGGTTGCGGAATTCCTGCGGTTTGGCACGGCGTGTGCTTCGTTTCCATGCCTCAGCCCCCTTGGCTCCGGAGAACGACACCATGGTTGCCACTGCCTGCCTGCCGGTGAAACGCCGCGAACGTGATGCGTGGGGGGGCGACGAGGCGACCGACGAGGAGTTGATCCTCCGGGCCCGGTGCGGGGACGGTGCCTCGGCGTTCGAGTCGCTCCTGCACCGCTATGAACACGATCTGTTTCGCTATCTGCGTCGGTATCTCGGCAACGCCGAGATGGCCGAAGACGTGTTTCAATTGACATTTTTACAAGTCCATCTCAAGCGGGAGAGCTTCGAAGACGGCCGCCGCTTTCGGCCCTGGCTCTACGCCATCGCCACCAACCAGGCGATCGACGCCCAACGCCGCCACCGCCGCCACCGCATGGTGAGCCTCGACCATCCCCTCGGCAATGACGCCGACTCGGACTCGCTCAGGCAGTTGATCGCCGGAGACGGGGCCGCCGCCGACGGCATATCGGAAGATCGCGAGGCTGCGGACTGGGTGCGGACGGCCGTCGAGGCATTGCCCGCCCCGCAGAAGGCGGCGCTGATGCTCGTCTATCACCAGGGGCTCAAGTATCGCGAGGCGGCCGAGGTGCTTGGCCTCCCCGTGGGAACGGTGAAGAGCCGGCTCAACGGGGCGATCCGCAGGCTCACGCAGTCCTGGCAGCGCCGGCAGACGCCTGGCGATACCACCGAATGAGAGCGTTGGTCGAACTGTCGTGGCCGAGCGACGGCTCCGCCTGGGACTCGAGTTCCGGAATGATCCGGTTGGCGAGCACCTTGCCCAGTTCCACGCCCCACTGGTCGAATGGGTTGACGCCCCAGATGCAGCCCTGCACGAACACGCTGTGCTCGTAGAGGGCCACGAGGCTGCCGAGTACGTGGGGGGTGAGCCGCTCGGCCAGGATCGTGGTGCTCGGGCGGTTGCCCGGAAACGTCTTGTGCGGCACGAGCGGCTCCGGCACGCCCTCGGCCCGCACCTCGGCGGCCGTCTTCCCGAAGGCGAGCGCCTCGGCCTGCGCGAAGACGTTCGACATCAGCAGGTCGTGGTGCCGGCCTACGGGATTGGCCGACCGGGCGAAGCCGATGAAGTCACACGGAATGATCCGCGTACCCTGATGGATCAGCTGATAGAAGGAATGCTGGCCATTGGTGCCCGGCTCGCCCCAGAAGATCGGGCCGGTCTGGTAGTCGTCGATCACCCGGCCGTCGAGCGTCACCCGCTTGCCGTTGGATTCCATCGTGAGTTGCTGCAGATAGGCCGGGAACCGCTTCAGATACTGGTCATAGGGCAGCACGGCGATGGTGTCGCCGCCGAGGAACGTCGTGTTCCACACGGCGAGCAGACCGTGCAGCACCGGCAGGTTTTCCGGGAACGGCGCCGTGCGAAAGTGGGTATCCATCGCATGGAAGCCGGCCAGCATCTCGGTGAACGCTTCCGGCCCGACGGCGAGCATCGTCGAGAGGCCGATCGCCGAGTCCATCGAGTAGCGACCCCCCACCCAGTCCCAGAAGCCGAACATGTTGGCCGTGTCGATCCCGAAGGCCGACACCTCGGCGGCGTTGGTCGAGACGGCGACGAAGTGCCGTGCCACCGCGGCGGGATCGCGTAGCGTCGCGAGCAGCCATTCCCGGGCCGACCGGGCATTGGCCATGGTCTCCTGCGTCGTGAACGTCTTCGACGAGATCACGAAGAGCGTCTCGGCGGGATCGAGATCGCGGGTCGCCTCGACGAAGTCGGTGCCGTCGACGTTGGAGACGAACCGGAACGTCAACTGCCGGTCGGCGACGTGCCGCAGCGCCTCGTAGGCCATCACAGGCCCGAGGTCGGAGCCGCCGATCCCCACGTTGACCACCGCGCGGATCGGCTTGCCGGTGTGCCCCTTCCACGTGCCGCCGCGGATCTGGCGGCAGAATGTCGCCATCCGCTCGAGCACCTCGTGCACGTCGGGCACCACGTCGCGGCCGTCGACACGGATCGTCTCGCCTCGCGGGGCCCGCAGGGCCACGTGGAGCACCGCACGGTGTTCGGTGGAGTTGATCTTCTCGCCCGCAAACATCGCGTCGATCCCCTGCCGCAGGCCGCAGGCCTCGGCGAGCCCCAGGAGCAGCGCGAGTGTCTCGTCGGTGATCCGCTGCTTCGAATAGTCGGCGTGGAGGCCGCAGGCGTCGATCACGAGCCGTTCGCCACGGCCGGCATCCGCCGCGAACAGGTCGCGGAGGTGCGTGCCGGCGTGTGACGCGGCGTGGGCGGCGACCTGCTGCCATGCGGGCAGAGTGGCACGGCTGGGCAACGATGGGGTGGTCATCGGACGGTTTCTCCTGCGGTGGCTACAGCCTGCGACTTCTTCACGATCACGTCGAGCAGTTCGTTCCAGCTCTTCACGAAGGCGTCGGCCCCATCCTTCTGCAGCTTCGCGCCGAGGACTTCGATGTCGATGCCGGCTCGGCTGATGGCGAAAAGCGTTTCCGCTGCGGAGCCGCCGCCTGCCGACACGACACCTGAGAGCGAGCCGTGGTCGGCGAACGCCAGCAGTGTCTGCTCCGGCATGGTGTTGACCGTGTTGGGGGAGGCGAGGGCCGAGACATAGAGCGAATCGGAGAGCTTTGGATCCTTGGTGCCGGTGCTCGCGTAGAGAAGCCGCTGTGGCAGGGCGCCAAAGTTGGCAAGCCGCTGGAACCGGTCGGAGGCGAGCAGGTCGCGGTAGGCCTTGTAGCTCTGCTGGCCGATGGCGATCCCCACCGTGTTGGCGAGCTCCGGCGGCAGCTTGGATGCCGTGGCGCCGTCCCAGCGGCTGATGAAGAGGGAGGCCACCGAGCAGACCCGCGGCGACAGCCCCGCCTCGATCCGCCGCTCGATGCCCCGCAGGTAGGCCTCCTCGGCGGCGAGAAAGTGGTTGCAGGTGAAGAGGAGCGTGACGTTCACCGGCACGCCGGCGAAGATCGCTTCCTCGATCGCCGGCAGGCCCTCGGGAGTGCCCGGGATCTTGATAAAGAGGTTGGGACGATCGGCGCGGGCGTGAAGATCGCGGGCCGCGGCGAGGGTGCTCGCGGTGTCGTAGGCCAGCGTCGGCGAGACCTCGAGCGACACCCAGCCGTCGAGGCCGCCGGTCCGGTCGAAGACGGGACGGAAGAGATCGGCGGCACGGCGGAGGTCTTCGATCGCCAGCTCGAAGAAGAGTTTCTCGCCCGCCAGCCCCTGCTGCACCTTCGCGGCGATGGCGGTGTCGTAGAAGGAGGTGTTTTTGACCGCCGCGTTGTAGATCGACGGGTTGCTCGTGAGCCCCGTCACCGACAGGTCACGGATGTAGCGGGCCAGCGTGCCGTCGTCGAGCATGCCGCGGGTGATGTTGTCGAGCCAGAGGCTCTGTCCCAGCCGATGGAGCTGGCGGGTGACGGTGTTCATGGGAAGGAGGACCCCTGCAGGGAAAGAATGCTGCGCAGAGCAGACGGCCGGACGCCGGCGGAGTTATACTCTCCCCGGCCGGGGGATGCGACGGCTGTTGTCGCCGGCATGCCCCGGCCGCAGCCGCGCGATTCTGCCAGAGGTTCAAACACCATGCCTGCAATTCCCGTCCGTGCGCTTGCCGGCAGTTTCTCGGCGCTGATCCTGGCGGTGGCGGCAGCCAGCCAGCCGGCGCATGCCTTCGAGGCGTTGTCTCGCGGTGAGATCACCGTCGAGGAAGCCGTCGAGATCGTTCGTGGCCGCGATGGGTGGGAAGTCTGCCTCCCCAATCTGACAACGCTCTCGCCGGAGGTCGCCACGGCCCTTGCCCAGGGACCGGGGTATTACCGACTGTCGCTGCCGTCCGTCGCCACGCTCACGCCCGACGTGGCGAGCGCCCTGGCAGGCTGCGTGGGAGACCTCGACCTGCCGGGTATGACGGCACTCCCGGCAGCCACTGCCGCAGCCCTTGCCGCCCATCGCGGCACCTTGGAACTCGGCGGCATCGTGGGGCTCGATGGCGACGCCGCCTCGGCCCTGGCCGAACACGCGGGCCAGCTCTGTCTATCGGGCCTCGCCACGCTCGAACCCGCGGTGGCGGATCGCCTCTGCCGACACGCCCGGCAACTCTCGCTGCCGGGCCTGACCACGCTCTCGCCCGAGGCAGCCCGGGCCATCGGCCGCCATCGTGGAGAGAGCCTGCTGCTCGGTGGGATCGTGTCGATGTCACCGGAGATCGCCGCGGCACTCGAGCCGCATGAGGGCTGCCTCGTGCTGCCGCGTTTGGCCGACGTGTCGGCGGAGACGGCCTCGCGGCTCGCCCGGCACGCTGGCCCCCTGTCGCTCGACGGGTTCGGAGAACTCTCCACTGCCGCCGCCGCGGCACTCGCCGGCCACCGGGGCATGCTCACACTCGGCGGCGGTTCGATCCTGCCGGCCGACGTGGCTGCGGCCCTCGCAACCCATGCCGGCACGCTCTCCTTGCCAGCCGTGAATCTTCTTGCCCCCGAGGCTGCGTTGGCGATGGCCCCGCACCGCGGTGTGCTCTGTCTGCCCTCCGTGTCAACGCTCTCGATCGCCACCGCCGAGGCGATCGCCTGGCACCAGGGGACGCTCGTCCTGTCCGGCCTCGTGGCGCTCGAGCCAGCCGCCGCCCGAGCGCTCTCCCGGCACGGTGGTGATATCGATCTCTTCAAGCTCACGCAGACGCCGCGACTCGATTCGGCCGCGGTTGCCGGCCTGCTCGCGGACAAGACGCCGCTCTTGAGCCTGCCCAACGTGAAGCGTCTGGATGGTGAGGAGTCGATGGCCGTGGCGCAGAGCCTCGCCGGTGGTGAGGGATCGGTGTCGATCCCCAATCTGCGGGCGGCCTCCCCGAACACCTTGGCGACCCTGCTGGCGACAGGCAATGTCAGCATCCCGCCGATCCACGCGATCGAGCTCATCGCCGAGCCCGACGTCGTGCCCGTGCCCGAGTCTTCCGTCGAACGCCCGTAGCCCGCCGAAAAAAACACTGGGTTGCATCCAGGTGCGGCCGGGGTGCGAATCCACGAGCGGGTGGTCCCCATGTCGGACGGGCCGGCTGCTGGTTAAGATCGCCCGGCGTCTTTCTGCGACACGACACGATGCACGGGCCGATGCATGATCCTCGCCAGGGTGGCCGACCGGCGACACGACGCGATGGAGGAATGCCTGTCCGTCTACGGCGGGCTGGTCTGGTCGCTGTCGCTGAGGATGTCCGCGACGCGAGAGGATGCGGAAGAGGCGGCCCAGGAAATCTTCCTCGATGTCTGGAAGCATGCGGGGCGGTTCGATCCCTCGCGGTCGTCCGAGGCGACGTTCATCGCGATGATTGCGCGGCGACGGCTCGTCGACAGGCACCGCCGTCAGGCCTGTCGTCCGTCATGCTCGAGTCTCGAGGAGAACGCTGAGATGCCGCTGGCTGCGACCGTCAATCCGATCGAGATACGCGACGAGGTCGAACGAGTGCGCCGGCTCATGGGCCTGCTGCGTCCCGAGGAACGGCAGGTTCTGGAGATGGCGATCGGCGAGGGCCTTTCGCAGGCCGACATCAGCGCGCGGACGGGCATGCCGCTGGGCACTGTCAAGTCGCACGCCCGGCGGGGGCTCCTGCGTCTCAGAGAACTGGCTGAAGGGACTGCGGCATCCGCCGCGACATCGCCTGTGACATCGAAGGGGGCAGGGTGACATGACCGACGCATCCATGACCGACGCATCGTCCGCCGCCGAGCAGCGGCTTCTCGACCTGCTCGCCGACCGAGCCGTGTTCGGGCTCGAGCCGGCGGAAGAGCGGGAACTTGCAGCCTTGTTGGCGGCTTATCCGCAGCGAGACCATGACGCGTTCGACCGGCTGGCTGCCGCCGTGGCGGTCACCTCGGCAACCGCTGCTCCCAGTCTGCCCCACAGTCTGAAGATGCAGCTCGGCGAAGATGCGGTCCAATTCGCGCAGCGTCGAAGCGAGCCTGTCATCGAGCCCGCCGGCCGGTGGACCGGCGGACCGGTGTCTGGCCGCTTGTCTGGCCGTTCTTCGGGCCCGAGGATGATGGTGGCCGGCCTGCTCTTTGCCCTCGTGACGCTCGCCTGCGTCGTGGTGGCCAGCCGTCGCGATCCCCCCGGGGGCGCGGTCCCTCGCGGCGCGGACCGGCCCGCGACGGCGGCCGTTCCGGCGCCGGCAGCCCCTGCGGAGGCCGCGGCACCTCGGATGACAAAGCCGGTGCCGACGCCCGCCATGCTGCGCGACGAAATGCTCGCGGTCACGGGGGATGCCCTGCGGCTCGACTGCGCCGCGGCGGTTGCCGACGACGCGAAGACCAGCGGCGACGTGGTCTGGAGCGGCTCGCGTCAGCGTGGGTTCCTGCGGATCAGCGGGCTGGCACCGAACGAGCCGACCGAGAGCCAGTACCAGATCTGGATCGTGGAAGGGGGCCGCGGTCGGCCCGTGCCCGGTGGCGTGTTCGACGTTGGCCGGGACACGGGTGAGGTGATCGTTCCGATCCTGCCGCGGGTATTCGTGCAGGGACCCACGACGTTCGTCGTCACCGTCGAGAAGCCGGGAGGCGCCGAGGATTACAGCGAGGAGCGGAGCCGCGTGCTGGCCCGCGCCCGCTGAGCGGAGAAGCTCGCTCTATAAGGACGGGCCCATAAAAGGCCCGGCATATATCTGGCATATAGAAGGATGGGCTCGAATGTGGCCGGGGACGAGCCTCGCTGCATCCGTTCTGCCGGCCGGTGCGAAAACAACGTGTGCAGGCAATACTGAACTGAACCAACTAGGGAACAGGATTCCAATTCCAGGAGTTTCGATGGCTTCCATGACCGATCGCCCCGTGGCCGTGACGAATCTCAACGACGACGACGTCCAGAAACTGGACCGCCTTCGCGAC
>JBILWX010000293.1:0-2574 GCA_044369655.1 Pirellulales bacterium | reverse complement strand
GACCGTGCTTCTGGGCATCGCGGCATTGCAGTGCGGCCTGCTCCTGGGCATCGTGGCCTGGACCTGCCAACTCGGCTCGTCATGGTGGCATCTCTACGCCGTGCTCTACGCGGCAGCCCTCGCCGGAGGCGCGATCGGCCTGTTCCTGTCGGCCACGCTCCGCACGGCGGAGGCGGCAGCGGGCGTGCTGCCGGTGCTGCTGTTGCCGATGATCGTGCTGGGGGGCATTCTCGTGCCGCTGACCGACCTGCCCCGACTGACACAACCGCTGGCCGCCGCGATGCCGTCGCGGTGGGCGTTCGAGGGGATGGTGGTGCCGGAGGCGCTCGAGCGGCCCCGCCTGCGTCCGCATCAGGCGGCCACAGCCAGCCCGTCGCCCGCCGGCCCCGCCGCTCCGCTCACGCTTCCCCAGCCGGCGGAGTCCACGCCCCCGTCCACCCCTGCTCCCCACGACGAGACGCACCATCAGCCCCGCCGCACACGGGCCGGCTTTGCGATTGCCCGCCCTGTCGCCACCGACGGCCCGATCACGATGGTCGCCGGCCGCGAAGGCCGGCGTTTCCTTCTGCCGGGCCGCCAACGGATCGCCGATGCGCTGGAAGAGGCCGCCGGCAAGGCCGAGGCGGAAATGCAACGGGCAAAACAGGACGCCGAACGGAAGGCCGCGGCGATGAAACAACAGGTGGAGCGCGACGTGGAAGCCCGCGGCGAGGCGATCCAGGGGCAGATGAAGGCCGAGGTGGAAGAACGCGGCGCGGAGATGCAGCGGCGGATGCAGGGTGAGATGGAGAAGCGGATGCAGGCCGCGCAGGCCGACTTCGAACGTCGTACCGCGGACATGAACGCCACGGTGCAGAAGACGGTCGAAGCCAGGGTGCAGGAGGCGACGCAGTCGTTCGAGAAGCGGCTCCGCGAAATGCAGGATGGAATGGAGCAGGAGCGGAAACGCATGACGCAGCAACTCGACTCGCTCGGCGCGATCGCCGCGCAGACCCGTCGCGACGTCGTGCCGGCAGCCACCCCGCCCGCCCATGACGACATCGACATGGCCGAGCGATTTTTTCCACGTACCGGCTGGCGCTCGCCGGTCGGTCTGCCCTTGGCCGTGCTCGGCGGCATGTGCGTCGCGGGTGTGGCCGCGACGGCCGTGGTCCTCATGCGGCGAGATACCGCCGGCCGTTAACCGCTGCGGGAAAGGAGTCCACCCATGTCCCAGCGGCAGGAACATCGCCCCCAAGGCGACGACTATGCGCCGCCGATGCTCGTGGCCACGACCACGATCACGGTGGACAGGCGACTCGGCCGCGGCGGACTGGGAGACATCTACGAGGCCAGCGACCGCGGCACCGGCCGCAGCCTCGCGGTGAAATTCCTCAACGACTGGGCGCTCGACCAGCCGGCATGCCGTGAAGCCTTCTCATTCGAGGCCAAGGTCACCAGCCAACTCGAGCACCCCAACATCGTGCCGGTCTACGTCACCGGCAACACCGACGACGGCCGGCCGTTCTACGCGATGCGACTGATTCCGGGCCGCACCCTGGCCGCGGCGATCGCGGAGTTTCATGATCGACGCGCCGGCACCGGCCATGATGCCGCGCGGCAGGCCGCCCACTACCGCGAACTGCTCGGCCAGTTCGCGCTGGTGTGCAAGGCGATCGCATTTGCGCATGACCGTGGCGTGATCCACCGCGACATCAAGCCGGCCAACGTGATGCTGGGTCGCTTTGGCGAAGTCGTGGTGCTCGACTGGGGGCTGGCGTCGCGGATCGACCGCGACGACCGGGCGCGGTCCAGCGGCGAACAAAGCATCGTGATGCCGACCGTGGCATTGGCCGCTGGTCCGGATGACGAACAGCCCGCAGCCGCCAAGCGCGGCCTGTCGGGCACTCCGGCCTACATGAGCCCGGAACAGCACGACGGTGCCAGGCACGTCGGCGCCGCCAGCGACGTCTACGGCCTGGGGGCGACCCTCTACCACCTGCTCACCGGTCAGCCGCCGTTCGCCGGCGAACTGCCTGCGATTCGCGAGCAGGCGTTGGCCGGCCGTGTGCAGCCGCCGTCACGTGTGAAAAAGGGCGTGTCGCGCGCGATCGAGTCTGTCTGCCTGAAGGCGATGGCCCGCGATCCGGCGGACCGCTACGAGTCCCCGCTGGAACTGGCCCACGACGTCGACAACTATCTTGCGGACCTGCCGGTGTCGAGCTACCGCGAGCCGCTGCTGCGGAAACTGGCACGTTGGACGCGGCGCCATCGCAGGGTGACGCAGATGAGCGTGGCCACGCTCATGCTGCTCCTGCTCATGGCGGGCCTGTCGGCGGTGATGCTGCGGCGGATGGCCACCGAGGAATACCGGGCGCGGCAGACGGCGCTGCTGATGGCCGCACGGCTGGCGGCCAGCACCGCGGCCCTGCAGATCGATTCCCGATGGAGGATCCTCGAGCAACATGCGCAGCATCCCGATCTGGTCGAGGCGCTCGCTGCGGCAGACAACGCCGCGCCCGCCCCCGCGGGCGACCGCCGGGCATGGGCCGCGATCCAGACGGCTGTCGATGCGATTGCGGCCGCCAACCGCGA
>JBILWX010000126.1:0-9248 GCA_044369655.1 Pirellulales bacterium | reverse complement strand
TGTCTGCCCCCTGAGCGATCGCCGCCACGCGGTGACCGCGAGCCTGCTCGTGATCGCGGTCTCCGCGTTCGCCGGCTGCTCGGGCGCCGCCGCGCGTCCCGGTTCGCATACCTCGGCCCCCGCCGCCATTCCCGGCGCTGCCAAGCCCGCGGCGGCGTCGGCCACGCCCTACGAATGCAAGTTCACCGAAGACGCGATCGCGATCGACGGCACGCTCGACGACGCAGCGTGGAAAGACGCCGCCACGATCGACAACTTCTCCATGCCGTGGCTCGGCAAAGACAACAAGCCCGCCGCGAAGGCCACCCGCGCCAAGATCCTCTGGGATCGAGAGAACCTCTATATAGCTGCCGACCTCGACGACACCGACCTCTACGCCGACGTCACCGAACACGACGGCCAGATCTGGGACAACGACGTGTTCGAGGTCTTCCTCAAGCCCTCGACCGAGAAGCCCGCCTACTACGAGTTTCAGGTCAACGCCAAGAACACGCAGTTCGACTGCTTCATCCCGCGCCGCGGCAGCGTGGGCCGGTTCAAGAAGATGCACGACTTCGGCATCGAGTCGGCCGTGTCGCTCCGCGGCACGCTCGACAACTGGACCGACACCGACAAGGGTTGGTCGGTCGAGATGCGGATCCCGTGGTCGAGCCTCATGAACACGGGCGGGCGACCCGAGCCGGCCGCCGAATGGCGGTTTGCCCTCTGCCGCTACGACCACGACGTGAGCCGCGAGCAGCCGGAGCTTTCCACGTCGGCCCCGCTCTCGAAGTTGAGCTTCCACCAGCACGAAGACTATGCGCCGATCAGGTTCATTGGTCCGCCGGCCACGGCGGCCAAACCCTACGGCATCCCGAAGATCGTGCCGGTGTCGACGTCGAAGGTCGTGGGATCGCCCGAGCCTCCCCTGCCCTACACTGTCGAGCGGGTGTTGCCCAAGGCGAAACTGTCGTGCCCGATCGCCGTGGCCCACCAGCCCGGCAGCGACCGGCTGCTCTATGTGACCGAGCCGTGGTCGTACCAGCCGTCGAGGGTGCTGCGAATGCGCGACACGCCCGACTCGTTCGAGCCGGAACTGCTCCTGCCCGAGGATGGCAGCGTGCACTACGCGATCACGTTCCACCCGAAGTTTGCCGAGAACGGCTATGTCTACATCGGGAGCAACGGGCCCGGAAAGCCGGTCGGCCCCAACAAGGAGGTGCCGAAGAAGGCCGACGGCAACCCCAAGAAATTCACGCGGGTCACGCGGTATGTGATCGACCGCGAGCCACCCTACACGTTTCATCCCGAATCGGCCGAGGTGATGATCGAGTGGGATTCCGACGGCCACAACGGCGGCGACATGGCGTTTGGCCTCGACGGCATGATGTATGTCGGCTCGGGCGACGGCACGAGCGACTCCGACGGTGACCGGGCGGGCCAGAACCTCACGCTCCTACGGTCGAAGATCCTGCGGATCGACGTCGACCACCCCGATGAAGACACTCCCAACGACGGCCGGCACTACTCCGTGCCCAAGGACAACCCGATCTTCGATCCAGGCAGCCTCATCGCCACGGTGAAGGACGCCCGGCCCGAGACCTATGCCTACGGCTTCCGGCAGCCGTGGCGGATCGTGATCGACAAACAGACCGGCCAGATGTGGGTGGGCAATCAGGGGCAGGATCTCTGGGAGCAGATCTATCTCGTCGAACGCGGCGCCAACTACGGCTGGAGCATCGTCGAGGGCACGCACAAGTTCAACGACGACCAGAAGGCGGGCCCGACGCCGATCTCGAAGCCGGTCGCGGAACACCCGCATGCGGAAGCCCGCGCGATGACCGGCGGGCTCGTCTATACAGGCTCTGCCCTGCCCGAGCTCAAGGGCGCCTACATCTACGCCGACTACTCGACCGGCCGCATCTGGGGCATTCGTCACGACGGCACGAAGGTCACCTGGCACCAGCTCATCGCCGACACCACCCTCCAGATCACGGGCTTCGGCACCGACTCGAAGGGCGAGATGCTCATCTGCGACCACCAGCCGGGTGAGGCGGGCGGTTTTTACACGCTCGTCGCCACGCCGCCGCTTGCCAAGGACCAGCCGCCCTTCCCGCGAAAACTCTCCGAGAGCGGACTGTTCGCCTCGGTCGCCGGCCACACGATGGTGCCGGGTGTGATCCCCTACGAGCCGGCCTCGCCACTTTGGAGCGACGGCACGCACAAGGCCCGGTTCTTCGCCCTCCCGGCGACGATGAAGCAGCACGGGAAGATCGTGCCGGCCAAGATCGGCGTAACCAACGCTCGCGGCTGGAATTTTCCCGATGGCACGGTGCTGGTGAAGTCGTTCGCGATCGACGAGGAGGAAGGCAATCCCGCCACTCGGAAGTGGATCGAGACCCGGTTCATGCTCAAGGAGCAGGGCGAGTGGGCAGGCTACAGCTACGAGTGGAACGACGAGCAGACCGACGCCGTGCTCGTCGCCGCCGAAGGCAAGGACAGGGATTTTGCGATCCGCACGGCCGACCTGAAGAAGCATGCTGACGGCACGAAGAGGCAGCAGTGGCACTACCCGTCGCGGACCGAGTGCATGGTCTGCCACAGCCGGGCGAGCAACTACGTGCTCGGCCTCTGCACCGTGCAGCTCAACCGCGATTACGACTATGAAAAGGTGCTCGGCGAGGGCCACACGACCGACAACCAGCTCCGCACCCTCGAACACCTCGGCCTGCTCGAGGTGAACTGGTGGGGAGACGGCGCGGGTGCCCTGTACGGCAAGGCCGTCGCGGCCGGGGTCGAGGAGAAGGAGCGGTGGGCGTGGGTCGGCCGCCGGACCGCCTCGGCCGATCCCGACGCCAAGACCTTCGGCAACCAGCGTTCATCGCTCCTCTCGAAGGCCCCCTCGGCGACGAACCGGCTCGTGAATCCCTACGATGCGTCGCATCCCCTCGAGGCCCGGGCCCGGTCGTATCTCCATTCGAATTGCTCGAGCTGCCACGTCTTCGCCGGCGGCGGCAACGCACAGATCGACCTCGAATACCTGACCGCCTACGAGACGCGGCCGCTCGACGCGATGAAGGCGATCGACATCAAACCGCTGCATGCGACCTTCGACCTACCCGACGCGAAGCTGATCGCGGCCGGCCATCCCGAGCGGTCGGTGCTCTTCTCCAGGGTCACCCGCCGCGGCCCGGGCCAGATGCCGCAACTGGCGACGAGCATCGTCGACGAACGGGCGGTGGCAGTGCTCCGCGAGTGGATCGAGTCGCTGCCCGAGGCAAAGGCCGAGACGCAGAAGGTGGCCGCAAAGAGCCCCTGACCAAAACGTTGCACGGCGCCGCTGCCCTTTCTGGACGTTGGCTGGCCATTGGCCGTGCGCTATTCCTTCGCGCGGGGACCGGGCGGGATCGGCGGCGGCGGGGGCGGC
This sequence comes from Pirellulales bacterium, assembly GCA_044369655.1. Taxonomy (GTDB): domain Bacteria; phylum Planctomycetota; class Planctomycetia; order Pirellulales; family UBA1268; genus CAMCQY01. The sequence goes on along the minus strand of JBILWX010000126.1, from coordinate 5,842 downwards.
TTGACCTGCCCTCGCCACGGCACCGCCGACCGCTGCTTCCAGCCGGTGGGCTTGGCCAGCACAACGGCGATTGCGAAGAGGATCGCCAGCCCCAGGGAAATCCAGACTCGGAGAGACATCGGGCTCATTCGTCGTAGGGCGTTTCGTGATCCCCGGTCGGCAGTTCGTGGTACTCGTCGGCGACGCTGTCGAGCCACGGGGCGAGGTCGGGAAATTCCATGAACACGTTCCAGGATGCGACGCCACCGTGGCGGCCACCCTGCCGCACCTCGCCACGGCTTCCGTCGCCGTGCACCGTGCAGTCTAATTCACCCTCACGCAGCGGCAATTCACCCTCGCAGCCTCAGCGGCCGCGGCCCCGCGGCGACGCGTGTCCACCACGAGAGAAACGAGCGATGCACTACGAGATTTTTCCGGATGACGCCGCGGTGGCCGCAGCGGCCGCAAGGCTGATCGCCGCCGAAGCCCGCCAGGCGGTCGCGGCCCGCGGCCGCTTTCTGATGGCCGTCAGCGGCGGCAAGACACCGTGGGCGATGCTCAAGGACCTCGCTTCGGAGGACGTGCCGTGGGCCAACGTCCACGTCTTCCAGGTGGACGAACGGCTCGCGCCCGAGGGAGACCCGGACCGCAATCTCACCCACCTGCATGCGAGCCTGCTCGGGAATGCGCCGATCCCTCTCGAAAACATCCACGCCATGCCGGTAAACGCTGCCGACCCCGACCGGGGAGCCCTCGACTACGAGCAGACGCTGCAGGCTTGGTGCGGCGGGCCGCCCGTCCTCGACCTCGCGCATCTGGGCCTCGGCGCCGACGGCCACACCGCGTCGCTCGTGCCGGGCGATCCCGCGCTTGCTTGCCGCGACCGCGACGTGACGCTGACGGGCGTCTATCAGGGCCGCCGGCGGATGACGCTGACCTTTCCCATGATCAATCGCTCACGCCGGATCCTCTGGCTGGCGACCGGCGTGGCGAAGGTGCCGATGATCGAGCGGCTGATGCGCGCCGATCCGACGATTCCGGCCGGCCACGTCCCCCAGACGAACGCCTGGCTCCTCACCGACACGGAGGCCGCGAAGGGCCTCCCGTCGTGAAGCGAGCGAACCGCCGGCGTCAGATCCACTGCTTCCGCAGCAGCCAGACCTTCACCCACTGCGTGAGGCCGGCGTAGCAGACGAGCGAGACCGCGAGGAGCGGCCAGTAGAGCGGCGGCAGCGGCGTGAAGCCGAGCGACGCCCCCACGGGCGAAAACGGAATGGCGACACCGATCGCCGCGACGACCGACGCCGTCACCATCAGCGGCCACGAGGGGCGGCTTTCGAGAAAGGGAATCCTGTTGGTGCGAATGATGAAGATGATCAGCGTCTGCGTGAGCAGGCTCTCCACGAACCAGCCGGTCTGAAACAGGCTGGCGCTGTGCCGTGCGGCCTCGGGAGTGCTCGTGTCCCAGCAGTGAAACACGGAAAGCATCATGAAGTAGGTGGTGTAGTCGAACAGCGACGAACAGGGGCCGATCAAGAGGATGAAGCGGGCCAGCTGCCCCATGTCCCACGGCCGGGGCTTCTCGACCTGCTCCGGATCGACGTCGTCGGTGGGAATGGCCGTCTGGCTGATGTCGTAGAGCAGGTTGTTGGCGAGAATCTGGATCGGCATCATCGGCAGGTACGGCACGAACACGCTCGCCCCCAGAACACTGAACATGTTGCCGAAGTTGCTGCTCGCGCCCATCCGCACGTACTTGAGGATGTTGGCGAAGACCTTTCGCCCCTCGACGACCCCCGCCTCGAGGACGAGCAGCGACTTCTCCAGGAGGATCATGTCGGCCGACGCTTTGGCGATGTCCACGGCCGTGTCGACGCTGATCCCCACGTCGGCGGCCCGCAGCGCCGCCGCATCGTTGATGCCGTCACCCATGAAGCCCACGGTGTGATTGCGTGCCTGCAACGCCCTGATGATCCGCTGCTTGTGCGCCGGCGACACCCGGGCGAAGAGCGTGGTCTCTATCACGGCCTCGGCGAGTTCGCCGTCGGCCATGGCCTCGATGTCGGAGCCGAGCAGCACCCGCTCCGTCGACAAGCCGACCTCCCGGCAGATTTTCCGGGCCACGAGTTCGTTGTCGCCCGTGAGCACCTTCACCCGCACGCCGCGGCCCTGCAGCGACGCGATGGCGGCGCCGGCCGTCTCCTTGGGCGGGTCCAGAAAGGCGACGTAGCCGTTGAGGATCAGGTCGGATTCATCGGCCTTCGAATAGGGCGTGGCGTCGCCCGCGACGATCCCGCGGGGCGTGATCTCCTTGCAGGCGATGGCGAGCACGCGGAACCCGTCGGCGGAGAGCTGCTCATACTCGGCTTTGAGCGTGTCGATGTGGGCGTGATCCATCGGGTGAAGCACGCCGTGGAGCGTGAACGCCGCGCAGCGGGGAAAGATCGCCTCCGGGGCGCCCTTGCTGATGATGAGGTCCTTCCCTCCGGGCGTGCGCACGACGACCGACATGATCCGCCGCTGGCTGTCGAAGGGGATCTCGTCCACCTTCTCGTACTCCGGAATCTGCGCATGCGAGTGGGTTTCGGTGTGCGCCAGCACCGCCCGATCAAGGACGTTCTTGAGCCCCGTCTGGAAGTGGCTGTTGATGTAAGCCAAGGCGAGCACATCCTCGTTCTCCTCGAGCGACACGTCGCAGTGCCGTTCGAGGATCACGCGGTCCATCGTCAGCGTGCCCGTCTTGTCAGCGCAGAGCACGTCCATCGCCCCGAGATTCTGGATCGCGCTCAACCGCTTCACGATCACCTTCTGGCGGCTCATGCCGATCGCCCCCTTCGACAGGCAGACCGCCACCACCATGGGCAGCATTTCCGGCGTCAGGCCGACGGCCACGGCGATGGCGAAAAAGAAGGCGTCGTGCCAGTTCCCCTTCGTGAGCCCGTTGATGAGAAACACCAGGGGCACCATCACGGCCACGAACCACACGATCAGCCAGGTGAACCGGGCGATCCCCTTGTCGAAGGCGGTCGGCGGCTCCTCCTCCGACAGGGAACTCGCCACACCGCCCAGCGCGGTGTCTTTTCCCGTGGCCACCACCACCGCCGTGCCCGAGCCGCTCTCCACGCTCGTGCCCAGGAAGGCGATGCTCGTGAACTCGCCGGGCGCCGCGGCGGCGGCGTTCGACTCCACCGCGAACTTCTCAACCGGCCCGCTCTCACCCGTCAGCGAACTTTGGTTCACGAACAGATCCTTCGCGGCGATCAGGCGGACATCCGCCGGGATCATGTCCCCCGCGGCCAACGTCACCACGTCCCCCGGCACGAGCTGCGCGATGGGCACGTCCCGCGGCTGACCGCCGCGGACGACGGTGGCCCCGACGGAAATCATGGCCTTGAGCTTGGCCGCGGCGCTGTCGGCCCTCGCCTCCTGCACCAGCCTCAGCCCGGCGCCCAGTCCGATCATGAGCAGCATCACGGTTCCGGCGCGGACGTCGCCGGTCGCGAAAGAGACGACGGCCAGCGCGGCGAGCAGAATCACGAGCGGATTCAAGACCGCGTGCCCGACAAGTGCGAGGATGCCCGCCCGCTCGTCCTTTGCCAGCACGTTGGGCCCGTGCTCGGCGAGCCGCGTTTCCGCCTCCTCGTCGGTCAGCCCCGCGGGCCGGGTCGCCAGCCGCCGGTAGACGCCGTCCACGTCGTCGGCAGCGGCATCGACCACGACACGCGTCAGGTCCGCGCGATGTCGTTCGTGCTTCCAGATCCCGTGGTTCATATCCCCTGGTTCATCTCGTTCTCGATCGCCGCGGTGCCGCAGCCGCCGGCCTGCGGCGCGGAATCCTACGCGTCCCCCGGCCGTCGGCCCCGTCGCGGCGTCGCCCGACGGCCCGTCCCGACGGCCCGCCGCCGGACAGTTCTACCAAGCGGCACGATCGACAGCCGCACGAACCACAGGCAGTGCCGGCCCGTTGGCAGAAGATTCGTGGCTGCGAGCATGGCGATGCCGAGCGTCATCGCGAACCCGCGGAGGCATCGAGGGCGTTGCGGCGGATGGTCATGGCGTGGTTTCGGCGGGGCTGCGGTGCACGTCAGCCCGCGCGACAGGTTGCGTAGTGGAAGTAAGCCGCCTCGTCCGGCCTTCGGCTGCTCGCCTCTTTCTCGGTCGTCACGTTGATCTGTTCAAACCCCGCCGCTTCGAGCTGCTCGACGAGTTCCTCCACCGCGAAATGGTGGGTCATATACAGCACCTCGCCCCGTTCATTCCGCGAGAGGTAGCTGTGCCGTTCGCCAGTCAAGTGGATATCCTCGGCATACAGCCGGGCGTACCCGGCGTTGATCGTATCCGACACCCCCGAGGCTGACAGGTAGAGCCAGCCGCCGGGCCGCAGGTTTTCGCGCACGTGACGCAGCAGGTTCGTCCGCTGGCGGGCGTCGCCAATGATCGAGATCACCAGCTGGCAGACGACGACGTCGAACGGGCCGCCTGCGATGCAGGGCGAAGCATCGTTCGCGAAGTCACCCTCGACGAACCGCAGGAAGCGGCCAGGGGCGTCGGCCGGCACGGCCAGTTCCCTGGCGGCGCGAACGGCATCCACATTCACGTCGACGCCCACGACGGAGAACCCGAGCTCGTACAGCCGCCTGCCGAGCCGACCGGCGCCACACCCCACATCGAGCAGCACAAGCGGCGGCATCTTCGGCGCGGTCTCTCGCACCGCCGCCAGGAACCTGTCGAGTTGCGGCGTCGAAGCCTTGCTTGGAATCGTCTCGGCATCGAACCGCCGCCAGTCTTCGCGGGCGTCACGCATCGCCATGTGTCCCTGATGCTGCATGCGTTTCTGATGCCGTCGCCGGTCGCGGATGCAGTCGACGCGTGCACCGGGCCTTCACAATTCCGGAGAGCATACCCGGCCGAGGCGGCGAATGGTCCGAACACAGGCCGTCGCCACCTGCACTCCCATACGAAAACACGCTGCACCGCGGGCCTCACGGTTTTGTTCGAGCACGTCCTGCAACATCGTCTTGTCCGCGTCAAAACGTCGCGTTGGCCCGCACACCGTACACGAAGGCGTTGTCGGTGGAGATCGCCCCGAGGCCCGGGCGGATCCATTGCACGTCGGGCGTGATGTTGAGCCAGGGCGTGGCCTGAATGTTGTAGAACCATTCGACACCCTGGCCATCGCGCGGGTCGACGAGCGCCGTGGGCACCGGGCCGAACTGGTCGCTCGCCCCCACGAAGAACCAGCCCATGCCGAACGTGTCGCCCCGCATCCGCCCGAGGGGACTGAAGCCGCCGAGGCCCGTGCTCAAGAAGTAGCGGATCGGGTTCGGATTGCCGTCGGAGATCGACGCGCGGCCGAACAGCCCCCAGCCACGGTCGGGGCTCTCGGCGTAGCGGGCGAAATACTGATCGAAGCCGTAGTAGAGCGTGTAGGAGTCCCAGAGCGTCGCGGGGCCGCTAGCCGGCGGTTGGTACGTCGGCTCGGGAGGGGTGAAGGCGAACCGGAGGTCGAGCTGTTCGTCGTGCTTCCAGACGCCGCCGACGTGCTGCTGGCCCGGCAATCCGAAGAACATCGTTTTGAACTTGATCTCGGCGCCGATGATGATGCCCTGGTTGAACAGGTCGCCGAACTGCATGAAATCGGCCGTACGGTTCTTGGGATCCATCACGAACATCGCCACCCCGCCCCAGTCGCGGGGCGAGACGACCCCTGCGGTAAAAAACGAGTAGGGCATCCCGAGCAGGAACGACGGATTCGCGATCAGGGCCTGGTTGACGAACTGATCGGTGCCGTCGCCACCGGCGAAGATGTCTTGGTCGAACGAGCCGAGCACGTCCTTCTTCCCGCCGAACACGACCCAGTTGG
>JBILWX010000292.1:0-2588 GCA_044369655.1 Pirellulales bacterium | reverse complement strand
CAGGCCCCGTCGCCGGACGCTCGCTTCGGGCATCCGGCCCTGCGCTCGCTCGATGCTGACTGCGCTCCGGCATCCTGCCTGCGCTGGTCAGCAACGCCGGCTCTCGGGACATGGGCAGCCCCGAACCCGTGTTCGTCACGTGCGTTCGCAGCACGTGGTCACATCGACGCTTGGCCGAGGAGCGTCCGCAGCGAGGTCATCGCGATCTCGCCGAACTGCCGCGGCGGCACCCGCCACAGCTGCGGGTTGTGCAATTCGATACTGACGGCCCCCGTGTAGCCGATCGCTCCGAGATACCGCACGAGTTCGTCGGGAGGCGAGGAGCCCTCGCCGGGGAGAATGCGGTCGGCGTCGGTCGCCATCTCCCGGGGCACGTCGGCCGTGTCGGAGAGTTGCACGTGGGCGAGCGTCTCGCGGGAGAGCAGCGCGAGGTCGAGCGGCTTGCTCGGCCCCACTGAAAAGTGGAACCAGTCGAGACAGATGCCCAGGTTCGAGTGCCCCACATCCTCGACGAGCGCCACGGCCGACTGGAGATTGCTCGGAAAACTGGCCCGGGCGTCGAACTCGAGCGCCAGCCGCACGCCCGCGTCGGCCGCCCGCGCGGCTGCTTCCGCCAGGCTCATCGAGAGCCGGGAGAGATCCTGGGGGCCGAGCGGTCCGAACGCGTCGCCCGCCAGCACGAGCACGGGAATCGCCAACTCGCGGAGCAGCCCGAGCCGGCTTTCGAAATGCAGCCAGTGCTCACGCCTCGCCTCGCCCTGGCTGGTGAGCAGGCCGCCCTGAAAGCTGGCCGCGACGGCGGTCATGCCGTGGGCCTCGAAGAGCCCCCGCAGATCCCCGGGGCCGTGGGTCTCGAGATAGGTCTCGGCGTGGCCGAGCCAGAGGTCGACGGCGTCGCAGTGGCCGGCCGCGTAGTCCTCGAGAATCGTCTCGAGGCCGGCGTCGAGCGAACAGACGGTGGCGATCGCAGGCTTCATGAGCGGAGCCGCTCACGGAGCATGTCGACGCAGTCGTCGATCGGCACGCGGGTCTGCACGAGCGTGTCGCGGTCGCGAAGCGTGACGGTTTTATCAGTGAGCGTCTGGCCGTCGATCGTGAGACACCAGGGCGTGCCCGCCTCGTCCTGCCGGGCGTAGCGGCGGCCAACCGACCCCTTCTCGTCATACATGCAGGGCATCTGGGCCTTCAGCCGGCGGTAGAGGTCGATCGCCACTTCCGGCATGCCGTCCTTCTTCACCAGCGGCAGGATCGCGGCCTTGAGCGGCGCCAGCCGGGGGTGGAGCTTGAGCACGGTGCGGCTGCGGGGCTTGCCCTCCTCGTCGGGAACCTCGTCCTCGTGGTAGGCGTCGCAGAGGAACGCCAGCACGGCCCGGTCGGCCCCCGCCGACGGCTCGATCACGTGCGGCACGTAGCGTTCCCGCGTCGCGTCGTCGAAGTAGCTGAGATCCTTGCCGCTGCCACGGTGCCTCGGCTTGCCGTCCGGCCCCACTTCCACGACGAGTTGTCCGTCCTTGCGGACGAGCTTGCCCTCCATGTGGCTGCGGAGATCGAAGTCGCCGCGGTGGGCGATCCCCTCCAGTTCGCCGAACTCGCCTTCCGCCAGGAAGGGAAACGCGTATTCGATGTCGGCGGTGCCGACGGAGTAGTGGGAGAGTTCGTCGGCGTCGTGTTCCCGCAGTTGGAGCTTGCCGGCGGTGAGGCCGAGGCTCAGGTACCAGTTCCAGCGTCGGTCGCGCCAGTACCGGTACCAGGCCGCGGAGTCTGCCGGCTTGCAGAAGAACTCGATCTCCATCTGCTCGAACTCGCGGGACCGAAACGTGAAGTTTCGGGGCGTGATCTCGTTGCGAAAGCTCTTTCCGATCTGGGCGATGCCGAACGGCACGCTCACCCGCGAGGTGTCGAGCACGTTCTTGAAGTTCATGAAGATGCCCTGCGCCGTCTCCGGCCGCAGGAAAGCGCGATCGTCGTCGTTGCCCGCGAGGGCCCCGATCCGCGTCTCGAACATGAGGTTGAACTCGCGAGGGTCGGTGAGCGTGCCGGGCTCGCTGGCGTCGGGGCCGAGCGCTCCCGAAAGCGCGACCGTGCCGGCCGCGACACTGGCCGCCAGCGGCACGAGATTCCCCTCCCACTCGATCTCCTCGACCTGCTTGGCCCGCAGGCCGAAGAACTTCTGGGCCTTCTGCACCGTGTGCGGAGCGGCCTCGTCCCCCGACTGGTCGGTGACGACGAAGACCTTCTTGCCGCGATGGCTCGCCCAACGGCCATGCAGATGGTCGTAGCGGTAGCGGCGCTTCGATTCCCGGCAGTCCACGAGCCAGTCGTGGAACAGGTCGAAGTGTCCGGAGCACTTCCAGACCTGCGGGTGCATGATGATCGTGCAGTCGAGCCCGGTCATCTCGTAGGGCGTGGGGGCGCCGGACAGCGTGGCCAGTTCATCGTGGCCCGCCACCATGTCGTGCCACCAGCATTCCTTGAGGTTGCGCTTGAGCGCCACCCCGAGGGGGCCGTAGTCCCAGAAGCCGTTCAAGCCGCCGTAGATCTCGCTCGACTGAAAGATGAAGCCGCGCCGCTTGGCGAGCGACACGATC
>JBILWX010000125.1:0-9338 GCA_044369655.1 Pirellulales bacterium | reverse complement strand
TCTCGTAGCTTGGGGATGATCTGCTCAGCCAGTTCCTTCTTTCCGCGTGGCATTGGTTGCCTCCCTTGGTTTGCTCCACCCCCAGATTCTCTCTCTGGAAGCGGTGCCGTTTAAGGGGGGCAGGTCAAGCGTGTCAACCAGCTCCACCTTCTTGCCGCCTGGATTCGTCCGTCGACACGTGGTGCAACGCCCGCTTCACACCCGCCCCGGCCAGCCCACGAAAACGGACGCGCGTGGTACCATCTGCGGCCGGCCGGCAGCCTCGCCAACCGTGGTGTCCACAGCTGCCGGAACCGGCCCATCGGTCCGGCGTTCTCGGTCTCGTCTTCAGGAGTCGTTCATGTTCGCGCGTTCGCTGATCGCATCGCTCCTCGTGTCGGTGACGGCGACGGCCGTCTGGTCCTCCACCGTTTCCGCCTGCTCCCGGGCCACCTGGCTTGGACGTGACGGCAACGTGATCACGGGACGGTCGATGGACTGGCCTTACGATTTCAACACGCACTTCTACGTGATTCCGCGTGGCACGAAGAATGTCGGCATCAAAGGGGGGCTGGAGTGGGAAAGTCGCTACGGCGCCGTCGTGGCCGCGGGATCGATGACTCCGGGCGGGCCGATCGACGGTGCGTTCGACGGGCTCAACGAGAAGGGCCTGGGAGCCAATCTGCTCTACCTCGCCGAAGCGGATTTCGGGAAGGAGCCCTCCCCACCGAAGCCGAAGATTTCCATGGGCGCCTGGGTGCCCTACGTCCTCAGCCGCCACGCGACGGTCGCGGACGTGGTCGCGGAGTTCGAGAAAGACCCCATCTACATCGTCCCCGCGACCTTCGGCCCCGGCGGCGCCGGGCATCCGACGATCCACCTCTCCGTCACCGACGCCTCGGGCGACTCGGCGATCATCGAATACATCGCCGGCAAGCCGGTCATCCACCACGACCGCGGCTACCAGGTGATGACGAACAGCCCCGTTTTCGAACAGCAACTGACGCTCAATCGCTACTGGGAACGGATGGACGGGGCGAAGGTGCTTCCCGGGTCGCACCAATCGGAAGACCGCTTCGTGCGGGCCAGTTACTACCTGAAGCGGCTGGGGGACGCGGAAACCGATCCCAGAAAGCAGGTAGCCGGCGTGATGAGCGTGATGCGGAACGTGTCGGTTCCCTGGGGCGCTCCCGATCCCCTCCATCCGAACATCGCCCCGACCTACTGGCGCACGGTGCTCGACCACGGGCGACGCGTCTACTATTTCGAGAGCGCGCTGAGCCCCTTCGTCGTCGGTGTCGACCTGAAGAAAATCGACTTCGCTCTCGGTTCGGGCATTCGGGCGGTCGCGCTTGAAGGCGAGACCGCCTATCAGCTTGCCGGCGATATCGACGACGAATTGAAGCCTGCCAAACCGATCGCCTATCTCGAGCCATGACGGTCGTCGCCCATAGCGTACGCTCGCATCGCCCAAGCCATCCATGACGCGGTATGACGTGTCGGCTGCCAGCCACCGGTCGCATGGGCCCTCGCCCATGAGCTCGTCGCTCCTATCCGACGCCGGGACGGCCCTTCCGTTCTTGTTTTCCCGACTGCTGCTTTCCGGTTATCCTGCAACGCAACAAGTTTCCCGAGGGGCACGCCGACATGGGGCGCACCGATCCTCTCTCCCCCGCCCTCCTGACAGCGCTCGAAGCGGCCCCCACGGCCGACGAGCAGCTGGAGGTGTTGCGCTCCCATTTCCAGGTCGAACCGGTGCATCCCGGCCATCGTTTCGAGGACGAAGCCATTTACTTCATCGTCGGCGGTGGCAACAGCTACCTCATTCGCACGCAGTCGCCGGCGATCGCGGATGGGCATCTGCGTTTTCAATCCTGCGCGCACGATGCCCCCATGAAGCCGCTCGCGGTCGAGCGTCTGCACGCCGCCGTCGAACGGCAACGCGTCTACGCGGTGCAGCCGAAACCGCTCGACCTGGCGGAGCGCGACCGGATCCTCGACGTCGGCGGTTTCAGCCAGCTCATCGACGCCGCCCAACGCACCGGGCTGGTGCCGGGCATCGCCACCATCATCCAGGTGAGAGACTGTGAATTTCGGCTCGGCAAGCACCTGCAGGCCCTGCAGCTGATGGAGTCGTTGCTGCAGGCCTTCGTGGTGAAGGCGAGTCAGAGAAGCCAGCAGATCGCCCGCGAAGATCTCGACATCGCCTCCGGCCGCATCAAAATGTCGCCGCGGGAACTGCAGGCCAAGCGGCTCCGTGACCGACAGCAGACCCAGGCCATCGAACGCACCCGCACGAGATTCATGCGCGTGGTCGAGGGGCTGCGCACCATCGTGCAACGCGGCATGTGACGCGGCAGGTGATGCGCCGAGCGGGCCGCTCCGAGCCAGCTCCAGCGGCCGTGGCCTGCCGGAGGCGTCCGGGTTCAGCGATTGTGGTCGCCGGTGGGCACCTGCCGCGGAGATGCCAGGTAGGCGACGAGATCCCGCACCTGCTCGTCGCTGAGGCCGTTCAGCAACCCTTCCGGCATCACCGATTCGGCTCGCTTCTGAATCTCCTCGACGTCGTCGCGGTCGATCGTGATCTCTCCCTCCGGCGTGCGCAGCGTGACCGTGCGGTCGTCGGCGGCGGCGAGCGCCCCGGAGAGCACGCGGCCGTCGTCGGTGATCACCTGCGTGAGCCGCCACGCCTCCGGCACGACGGCACTGGGGTCGAGCACGTTCACGAGCACATAGTCGAGTTCCGCACGGCCGGAGCCGGTGAGGTCGGGCCCCACCCTGCCCCCCTCGCCGAAGAGCATGTGGCAGGTGCCGCAGCGGGCCTGCCAGACACCGCGGCCCGCAGACCGGTCGGCAGCGGCGAGCACCGACGGCTCGAGTTTCTTCCGCCACGATTCGATCGCTTCGCGACGTTCGAGCGGCGTCTCCCGCACCGCGCCCCAGAGCCGCACGAGCCGCTCGGCCACGGCCGCATCGCCGCCGTCGTGCAGCGCCCGCGCCTGCGTCGCCGAGAGTTCGGACGCCGGGAGCTTCTGCGATTCGATCGCATCGAGCACGGCCGTCGCACCGTCCGCCCGCCGCACGACCCAGTCGAGAGCCGCCGACCGATCGGCCGCGGACAATCGGCCGAGCCGACCGACCACCCGTTTCGTCGCTTCGGGCGTGGCGCAGCCGGCCAGCGCCCGAGCCGCCTCCCCCCGCACGCTCCGATCGTCGAGCAGCTTCGAGAGCACGTCCGCGGGCGACTCGCCCCCTGATTCACCCCCTGATTCACCAAGCGCCGCGATCGCCTCGCGCCGCGCCTCGACCGGTGCGGTGCCATCGACCGCCACGGCCTTCAGCTCCGCGGTCGTGCGTTCCTTCGCAAGCAGCGCCGCCAGCGTGTCAGCCGCCTGCTGCGTGCGCGCCGCGTCGCCCCCGGTGCCGGCCTCCCGTCCGATCGCCGCGATCAGCGTGTCGACCGCCGTGCGCAAGCCGGTCGGCAAGACGACCCGCCGCCGACCCCGCAGCGCTTCGGCCATGCCTTGGAGGATGTCGGCCGCGTGGCCCGCCTTGGGCGCCTCGAACTGGGATGCGAGAAGTGCCTCGACCGCCGAAGCCGCCGCCGCGTTTCGGTCGCAATCGAAGGCCAGCCGCCGCGTGATCAGCCGCCGGAGCGACGGCATTCCCGTCGTGGCCGCCAGCTGCGCCGCTCGCGCCGGATCCTCCGCCACGGGCTCCCGCAGGCCATACCAGAGGAGCAATGCGACCGCGTTCCAGTCGGCGTCGTCCGGCCGTGAGGCCATCGCCGTGGCGATCTCCCAACGCCAGGCATGTGGCAGCCTCCCCATGACGCCGGCCAGATGCAGCCGCACGAGCCCGGATGGATCGTTCCGCGCCAGCTCGACGAGGACCCCGCCGAGCCACTCAGGCGTGCCAGCCGCCACCACGCCGCCGGTCGGATCATCGAGCAACAGCCGCATTGCCCACGCGCGGACCGACTCGTGCCGGTCGGCGAGCCGGCCCCGCAGCCACTCGGCATCGGCCGCCCCGACCGCGTGGGCGGCCCACAGGCCGCGTACACGCCGCGTGGGGTCGGCGTGGGTTTCGGCGAGCGTGCGCAGGGCTCGTGCCGCCTGGCCAAGGTCGCGGCCCGCGGCGTGGCGGTCGGCGAGTTCCTGCCGCGACTGCCGGCAGAACCAGTCATTCTGATGGAGCTGCATCATCACGAGGTCATCGTCGCCCGCGTCGTGCAGATCGATGGCGATCCTCCCGTCGCCCTGCGACGGCTCGCCATGGAGCACGGTATAGATCCGGCCCGACGTGCGGTGCACGCCGTCGTGGTCGTGGCATTCCCCCTTGTCGGTCCAGTCGGCGATCCACACCCGCCCGTCCGGGCCGGTCAGGAGTTCGATCCCGCGGAACCAGGTATCGAATGCCTTGAGGAAGTCGGGCTCGTGACGGCCGACGATGCCCCGCGGCCCATACTCGAGCCGATCGACGTTCACCCGCTTGCCGTGCGTGTTGCACATGAAGATCTTGCCGCGGTAGGCGGCGGGGAACATGTCGCCGAGATAGATCATGCCGCCGCAGTGCGAGTGGCCGCCGCCGAGCGCATCGACGGCCGGATCCTGCCGCCCATCGGTCTCCCGCGACTTCTGCCACTCGCCGCCGGGCCAGTGGAGATGGTCGGCGCACTGCGGCAGGAACTCGTAGACGTGCGGCTCCGGATCGACGCCATACATCCGCTCGTAGTGGGCGCCCGGGATCAGGTGCCAGAGGTGGCCGATGACGTTGTTCGTGAAGATCATCTCTCCGAAGTCGTCGTAGTCGAGGCCCCATGGGTTGGTCGTCCCGCGGGCCACCACCTCGAACCGCCGCGTCCGCGGATGCATCCGAAAGATGGCGCAGTCGACGGGCGTCCGCTCGGCATCGGGCGTACCCGGCCGGCCGACGCGGCTCGTGGCGAGGATGCCGTGCCGCCCGTAGAGCCAGCCGTCGGGCCCCCACTTCAGTCCGTTGACCACGTTGTGCCCCACGTCCTTGGCGTTGAACCCGTCGAGCACCGGCTCGGCGGGCCCGTCGGGCCGGTCGTCGCGGTCGCGATCGGGCACGAAGAGGAGCTCGGGCGGACTGGTGAGCCAGACCCCGCCGTAGCCGAGCTCGATGCCGGTGAGGTTCCGCCCACCCTCGAGGAATATTTTCCGCGTATCGAACCGGCCGTCGCCGTCGGCATCCTCGAAGACGAGCACCCGGTCGGTGCCTGCCTGCCGCCATTCGGGATAGGAGTAGTTTTCGACGACCCACAGCCGGCCACGGGCGTCGGTGGTCATCGCGATCGGCTGGGACACGTCGGGCTCGGCCGCGAAGAGCGTCACGCGAAATCCGTCGGGCACGTCGATACCGCGGACGAGTTCGGCTGCCGCGGGCGGCTCCTCCCCCGGCCGCTGCGTGTTGACGGCGTGGGCCGAGGCCCGCCCGGATACGTCGTCGGCGGCGGCGTGCTGCGTCAGCACCGCCACCGCGATCCCCACGACGACGGCGATGATGCGGAGACGGCGTATGGCAACCATGATTTCCCTCGCGTGACGATACTACCCGCCGGCTGCGGCCCGGGCGGCCGATTCGAGCTGCAGCTCGGAGAGCGCGTTGGAGGCGGCACGCTGCTCCGCCTCCTTCTTGTTGCGGCCCCACGCGGGCGGATACCGCCGCGGACCGATCTGGGCCGACACGTGAAAGCTCTTGCTGTGGTCGGGCCCCGCCTCCTCGACCACCTCGTAGGTGGGAGTCACGCCGTAATCACGCTGCGACAGCTGCTGCAGGAGCGACTTGTGATTGAGCCCCTGCTCGCCCGAGGCGACCTTCACGATCTCCGGCTCCAGCATCCGCGCTACGAGCGCCCGCACCGGCTCGAGACCGCCGTCGAGATACATCGCCGCGACCAGTGATTCAAAGAGATCCGACAGCACCGACGCCGGCACGGGACGATTCAGCGCCAGCCCCTTGCCGACGATCAAAAAGTCGATGAGCTGCAGCCGCTCCGTGATCCGGCCGCAGGTCTCCCGGCTCACCACCACCGACTTGATCCGGGTCAGATCCCCCTCCAGCGAATCGGGAAAGAGCTGGTAGAGCGTCTCGCAGACGATGAACCCCAGAATCGCGTCGCCCAGGAATTCGAGCCGCTCGTTCGAGGCCAGCCGATGCTGCGCTCCCGAGGCGTGGGTGAAGGCCGCGATCAGGAGGGACGGGTCGCGAAACTCGTAGTTGATCCGGCGCTGGCACTCTGCGACGTCGATACCGCCCTCGGACCTGTCTCCGCGCTCCGGCCGGGGCTGCCCGGCCCGCTGCTGATCGTTTCGCTGCTGGTCCGTTCGCTTCATGCCGTTGCTGCCGTGCCCGCGTACCTGCTCTCGGGCAAAGGTACGTCTCCCCGCCGCGGCCTGTCAACGCAACTCCTCGGAAAAGCCCCGCTAAAACCGGCTTTCCGTGGGCCGGCGAACCATCCCGACGCCATGGCCGTACAGACAGTTCAGACGCATGACGAAGCCGGTGCCAATACGGGCAGCCGGCATGGATGCGTTTGCGGCCGCGCACCGTCGGGCACGACGCCTGCGGGCTCCGCGCCGCGGGCCACGGCCCTATACTCCACGTGCCATCCGCACAGAAAGGTTGGACCCTCCTTATGAACACCATTCGACTGCACACCTCACGCGACCGTTCCGCTTCCAAGAATGTCCCCCCGTCCTGGCTGCCCGGGGCGTTTCTGGCCCTCGCATTCCCGCTCGCCGCGGCCCTTGGCCCCTCCGCGGCCGCCCGAGGCGAGGAGACCGCCGCCACGGCGGAAGCCCTGATGCACGCCAACTCGCTCTCCAAGGCGTTCCGCCACGCGGCGGAACATGCCATCCCCAGCGTGGTGGTGGTCCGCAGCGAGACGAAGGCCAAGAAAGTGGCTTCCAATCGCGGTCCGCAACGACGCGGCGGCGGCGAAAACCCGTTCAAGGGCACGCCGTTCGAGGACTTCTTCAAGGATGGCGTGCCGGAGGGCTTCGACTTCCAGTCGCCCGAGGGAGGCCAGATGCCGCCCCGGTCGGGCGTGGGCTCGGGCGTGATCGTCGACGCCGAGGGGCTCGTGCTCACCAACAACCACGTGGTCGCCGGTGCCGACGAGGTCACGGTCGAACTCCCCGACGGCCGTGAGTTCAAGGCCTCGGAGATCAAGACCGATCCCGACAGCGACCTCGCCGTCGTCAAGCTGGAAAAGGCCCACGACCTCCCGGTGGCCAAGCTGGGGGATTCCGACAAGCTCGATATCGGCGACTGGGTGATCGCGATCGGCAATCCCTTCGAACTGGAGACGACCGTCAGTGCCGGAATCATCAGTGGCAAGGGCCGCGAACTCGGCAGCATCCGCCGGGCGAAGTTCCTGCAGACCGACGCCGCCATCAACCCCGGAAACTCGGGCGGCCCGCTCGTGAATCTCGCCGGCGAGGTGATCGGCATCAACACCGCCATCGCTTCCAACACCGGCGCCTACCAGGGCGTCGGCTTCGCGATCCCGATCAACCTCGCCAAGTGGGTGAGCGGCCAGCTCATCGCCAAGGGCGCGGTCGAGCGGGGCTATCTCGGCGTCTCGATCGGACCGCTCAACAACGAGATGGCCGGCAAACTCGGCGTCAACAGCCGCAAGGGCGTGCTCGTCACCGAGGTGATGGAGGGGACTCCGGCCGCCGAGGCGGGCGTGCAGGAACTCGACGTGATCACGGCCTTCGACGACCAGGCAGTGGACGGCCCGCGGTCGCTGCAGGAGGTGGTTGAGAAGTCGGCCATCGGCAAGCCGCACAAGCTCACCGTCTTCCGCGACGGCAAGACGATGTCACTCTCCATCTCGGTCAAGCCGCTGCCCGAGAAGATCGCGAAGCGCGACGGCTCCGGCAACAAGAAACTGTCCGCTAGCGACGAGGAGACCTTCTACTCGGAGGCCTTCGGCATCGAGGTCCGTGACAAGGCGTCGCTGCCCGAGAACGTCTACGAAGGTTTCGAGGGCGTGATCGTCGACCGTGTCGACAACGACGGTGTGGCGGCCGAGGCCGGCCACGGCCCCGGCGTGCGGTTCCGCACGGTCGGCAAGACGGCGGTGACGTCGATCGCCGAGTTCGCCGAGGCGATCGAGAAGGAATCGCCCGTCGAGGGGGTGGTGCTGCAAGTGCGGACGCCCCGCGGCAACAGCGTCGTGCTGCTGAAAAAGGAGCTGTGATTCCCGGCGGCTCCGCCCGTGGGTAGAGTGATCGCATGGCAACGCTCGGCGTCAACATCGATCACGTGGCCACGATCCGGCAGGCCCGCCGCACGGTCGAACCCGACCCTGTGTGGGCGGCTGCGCTGGCCGAACTCGGCGGGGCAGACGCGATCACGGTCCACCTCCGCGAGGACCGCCGCCACATTCAGGATCGCGACCTCGAGGTGCTGAGATCCACCGTGCAGGTGAAGCTCAACCTCGAGGCCGCGATCGCGCCGGCGATGATCGACATCGCCTGCCGGGTGCGGCCCGACCAGGTGACGCTCGTGCCTGAGAAGCGTGAGGAGGTGACGACGGAGGGGGGCCTCGACGTCGTCACCCACCGGGCTGCGACGGCCGAAGCGGTCCGCCGGCTGCATGAGGCGGGGATCGCCGTCTCGCTGTTCCTCGACCCCTGCCCCCGGCAGATCGACGCGGCCGTCGACCTGGGCGTCGCGGCGGTCGAACTCCACACGGGCTCTTATGCCAACGCCGCCACCGACGCCGACCGGCACGCGCAGCTCGTGGAGCTCTCCCGCGCCGGCGGGATGATCCGGCAGGCAAAACTCCAGCTCAACGCCGGCCATGGCCTCACCTACCGCAACGTCGTGCCGGTAGCCCGCCTCGAGGGGATGGGCGAGCTCAACATCGGCCATTCGATCGTGTCGCGGGCGGTGCTCGTCGGCTTCTCGCAGGCCGTCCGCGAGATGAAGGCGCTGCTGTAGGGATGGAGGGCAGGCTTCAACGCCCTCAAGCAACGGCTGCACCACGGTCACCCGCATTGGTTCGCCGGCTGCGGCATGCTCGTCGCCGGCGGATTCTGCTACAGGACGCTCTTGGAAGAATCGTGCATCGCTCGTGAGTCGCAGAATTCACCGACTCCTGCGCGTGCCTCCGACCGGCTCCTCAGCATCAGAAGGCTTGGGGGCCGATTGATGAATTCGTGAGGGGCTGCCCGTGTCCCGGGAGCCGGCGTTGCTCGGGCACCGATCCGTCTCAGCGGATTGGTCGGCGCAGGCAGGATGCCGAAGCGCAGTCAGCATCGAGTGAGCGAAGGGCAGGATGCCCGCAGCGAACGTCCGGCGACGGGGCACGGGCAGCCCCG
>JBILWX010000289.1:0-2617 GCA_044369655.1 Pirellulales bacterium | reverse complement strand
GTCCGCGGGCTGTCGATGAAGCCGGATTACCTCCGCAACGCCGCCACCGAAAGCGGGGCCGTGATCGACTACAGCGACTGGCAGGTGCCGCTGGGCCGCCGGTTCCGGGCCCTCAAACTCTGGATGACGCTCCGCATGATCGGGGCGGCGGCCCTCCGGCAGCGGATCCGCGACCACGTGGCCTGGGCGACCGAGTTTGCCGGCTGGGTGCGGCACGACCCCCGCTTCGAACTACTGGCAGAGCCCTCCCTGAGCCTCGTCTGCTTCGGCCTCAGGGCGGGCGACGAGGCCTCGGCCGCCCTGCTCGACCGGGTCAACCGCCGGGGCAAGGTCTTGCTCAGCCCAGCCCGGGTGGCCGGCCGTCTCGCCCTCCGGCTTGCCGTCGGGGGCACGCTGACCCGGCGGGAGCACGTCGAAACCGCCTGGGAGGAGGTTTCCCGGCTGGCCTGAGGCCCGTCCGGAGGCAATCCAACTGTCACGATCAATTTTTCCTGCATGGTCGCCCCGTTTCCGGCCGATATCCGATGCATTTGGGGAAAATTGGGATGGTGGGGGCAGCGAGCGAACCAACTCCGCGGGCGACCCGTAGTATTGGTTGCAATCCGGTTTTGGACGGCCTTTGTACGGCCGGCTGACCGGGCGAGGAGCAGCACCATGGCACGAAAAGACTCACTGTTGAACCTGCGGGCGATTCTCGTCCGCCGCCGCGACGCTCTGCGGAGCGCGCTCGCCGGCGACCTCTCCCTGCTGAAAGACCTGCGGAGCGAGTCCCCGGGCGACGTCATCGACGCCGCCTACGACTCGACGCAAGACGAGATCAGCTCGCAACTGGCCGAGGTGGAGAGCCGTGAACTGGCCAACATCGAGAACGCACTCGAACGTATGCGGGCCGGGAAATACGGCTCCTGCGAGGTCTGCGGCGGCAAGATTCCGATGGCCCGGCTCAACGCCCTGCCCTACGCCACGATGTGCATCGAATGCCAGCGCGACCTGGAGCGATCAGGCGCGGCGGGTGGGCCGCGGCACGAGGAACGCGAAGACCAGGCCGAGGAACCGGTCGGCGGTGAAGTCGAGTTCTAGCTTTCCGTGGGCAAAGCCGTCCATGGGCTTTGCCCACTTGGGCTTTGCCCACTTGGACTTTGCCTACTTGGCCTTTGCCCACTTGGCCTTTGCCCACTTGGCCTTTGCCCACTTGGCCTTTGCCCACTTGGCCTTTGCCCACTTGGCCGACCGGCGACAACGCCAAGGGTTTTCACGGTCGGCGGCCGCTGCATCCAGCGGCGGGAAAGTGCGATATGCTGACGCTTGGCTGATCCATGTGCCGATTGATCATGGTCCCAAGCGAGCGTTTCCATGATGCCTGTTGACCGCAGCGTGAAAAGAATCGGCCTCGCCTGCGCGGCGCTGGTCGCCCTCCTGCCGCTCCTTCGTGACACCAGCCGCGCCGAGGAGCCCTCGGCTCCGTCGGTCAGGCTCGCGCCGATCGAACGGTCGGCGGCCGGCAGCGGCGGCCGGGTCGATCCGTTGCGGCCGGCACGGCTGTCGAACACGGAACGGGAGCGGCTCTACGAGCAGGTCACCCGCGACGCCGAGGCGCTCGAACGGCAGGGAACGCAGCTCCGTCGACTCACGCAGTTGCTCCGTCCCACGGTCGTCCACATCGACGCCAAGAAGCCGAGCCTGCGTCCCAAGAACGGCAAGGCGAGCGAGGACGAGGCCGGCTCCGGCGTGATCGCGCTGGTGGCGGGGCGAACGGTCGTGATCACCAACAGGCATGTCGTCAACCGCGCGGAACTCGACAACATCACGATCCGCCTCGATGGCGGCCGGGAGATCCGGCCCATCCGGCTCTGGTCGGATCCCCTCACCGACATCGCCGTGATGGAGATCGAGGGCGACGATTTCGAGACGGCCCGCCTGGCGACCGGCGACTCGTTGCAGATCGGCGACACGGTGCTGGCGATCGGCAGCCCGTTCGGGCTTTCGCATTCGGTGACACTCGGCATCGTGTCGGCCAAGGGCCGCCGCGACCTTGAACTGGGCGAGGGGGGCGTGAAGTTCCAGGACTTCATCCAGACCGATGCCGCCATCAATCCGGGCAACAGCGGCGGGCCGCTCGTGAACCTGCGCGGCGAGGTGGTCGGGCTCAACACGGCCATCGCCAGCAATTCCGGGGGCAGCGAGGGGATCGGGTTCGCGATTCCGATCTCGATGGTGATGTTCGTGACGAAACAACTTGTGGAGACCGGATCGGTGTCGCGGGCCTACCTCGGCGTCACGCTCGACCGCGTCTTTTCGCAGAAGTCCGCCAACCGGCTGGGCATGGTGCGGGCCGTGGGGGCGCACGTGTCGGGAGTCACCACGGGCTCCCCTGCCGATGTCGCCGGCATTCAGGCCGACGACGTGATCCTGGAAATCGACGGCGTGGCGATCGAGGATGACGACCACCTCGTGAGCCTCGTGAGCGTGACGCCGACCAACAGCACGGTGACCGTCACCGTGTTTCGCAACGGCGAACGGATCTCCCTGCAGATGCCGGTGGCCAGCCGCGAGCAGTTCGAGACGCAGTGATCACGCACGGTCGGAAAAAGGTGTCAGGCACCATTTGCCGGTCGCC
>JBILWX010000288.1:0-2630 GCA_044369655.1 Pirellulales bacterium | reverse complement strand
CTGCACGGGCAGGCGGCCGTTGGCCCAGCCCTCGCGGTGCGATCGGCCCGGCAGCAGTTCCCAGTCGCCTGATAAGCCTTCCTTGATCGCGGCGAGTTCCGCGTCGAGGAACGGCCGGATAGGCTCCACCCAGACGCCCTTCGTGCCCCAGCCGCACCACAGCCAGGGGACCACCTTCTGGCGATCGGGGTGCGTGCCGTGGGCCGCGATCGTCGCCTGGTCGGCGCGAAACACCTTCACCCAGTCCTGCGGATCGGCCTGGGCATAGCCGCCCGGATCGCCGTCGATGGTCACGTAGGCATCGGCATTGTCGAGAATCGCCATCATCGTGGCCCGGTGCGCAAGCCACGGCTCGGCCTGAGCCGGATCGTCGAGCCGGATCGTTTTGGCCCCGGCCGGGAACACGCGGTCCCGCCACGGCTTCGCGGCGACCGACGGGTCGGTTGAAAGGTTCGCCGCCTGCACGAACCAGGCCTCGAGGCCGGCCGTCCGCGCCGCTTGGATCGTGTCGCGAAAGGCGACGAGCGACGCCCTGTCGGCATCGGAGAGCGGCATGGGAATCGCCTCGACGACCGGCCACATCATCACCCGGTCGTATCCGAATCCCTTCAGCACCTGGAACATCCCTGCATAGTCCTCTGGCGTCCAGCTGCGGACCGCGAAGGGATGCCGGTAGACCCAGCCGGCGTGCAGATAAAACCCGACGCTCCTGAAAGCTTCCGTGGCTTCCACTTGTGCCTTGTCAGCGGGCTTGATGTTCGAGCTCGCTCCACCCACGTCGCCGGGGATCGAGTCTCCGCCCAGCACCCGAAGCCTCTGCTTCATCCTCTGCACGTAGGCGGCGGGCGAGCCGGGCAGTTCGGGCAGGCCGCTCTTCTCACGGAGGGCCACCCGGGTCAGCTGGTCGTAGGCCTTGGCGGCCGAGTCGAGCGGGCCGACATCGAAGCTGGGCTCACGGTATCGCTCCGGCAGGCCCGCCTGCCAGGTGCTCTGGTTTTCGAGAAACCTGATGACCTGCGCGAGGTCGGCCACGGAACGGGGCTCGGCCAAGAATCCGGCAAACTCGTCGATCAGCTGCTCGGGAGTCGCCCTAGGATCGTTGGCACAGCGGCCAAACGCGTAGAGGTTCAAGCTCTCCGCGAAGATATTTTCCGCCATGGCGTTGGCGACCACGCCATTGAGCCCGAGCTGGCGGGCCCGATCGATCGTCTTTCTGATGAATCGAGTCTCCGCCTGGGTCTGACCGGCTGTCCCGGGCCGATAGCCGTCATCACACTCGTCCACGAGAAAATAGGGCCAGCCCCACCGCCGAGCCACGCCCCGCTGCTCGAGCGTCGCCACCTGTTCGGCCGACGGGCAGAGCGCCGGCTGCTTGCCTGCCTTGTCGTAACAGGTCAGTGCGAGCGATCGGTAGTAGTTGTGCATGGGGAATTCGATACCGACATCAGGGCCGAACATGCCGGGCTCGGCGATGAGCGAGTCGGTCATCGCGGCTTCCTTCTCCCAAAACTCCACCGTGAATGGCGACGGATTGTGGTCCCACGTCGAGATGCCCCAGGCGTTGACGTTGACGTGGGCCTTGGGCGCCTCCTTGCGGATCACGCCGACGATCTGTTTCACCATCTCGTGGAGTTGGGTGGGAGTCGCCGCGTCGTGGCCGCCAGGATCGCCCGGGCAGATGGTGAACCCGTCGGCGGTCTTCAGCTGCCGCACCATGCCTGCGATGTGGCCAAGCCGCAACTGCATTGCGGCCGCATCGCCCGGATCGAACGCCGTGGTGCGATAGCCCTCGGGCTCGCCCTCCTGTCGCTGAATCATGTTGGTGGTCAGCAGGACATACGCCTTGAATCCCGCGGCCTGCATCCGCCGGACATCCTCGGCCATGTCGGCGTAGTAGCGATCGAGGCTGCTCGGCCGGAGCGTCCACCCCAGATCCCACCGTTGGTAGGTGTTGTAGCCGCATGCCTTAAAGAACGGGATCGCGTCAGGCGGCATTCCCGAATAACAGTTGTAGATGCCGACCGACTGGATGCCGTCAGGCTGCGCCGACGCGGACACCGGCCACAGGATCGGCACGCACGCGACACAAAGAAGGGTGAACCGCAACAGAGGCATTCGCAACATGGCGAGGAAATCCTTACGGCTCATGGGCATCGGCGATAACGGGCATTGGCAGACGAGCCGAGTCTAGCGTTCCCTGCCAACGCATCGCGACGGATTGCCGCGGCGTTTTACGCACCGCGAGAGGACGTACACGCACCTTTACTCCCGCGGGGCCCCGACGTCGGGAGTGACCTCAGGAGGCCCCGGTGGATCGTGCCGGGCCGGGCCGCGTTCCCGCAGCCCGACCATTTCCCTCGCGGCAGGCACTTCGATAGTCGCTCGGCGTCATGCCCACCACCGCCTTGAACCGGTGGGCCAGATACTTTGCGTCGCAGAAGCCCACGGCCGTGGCCACCGCGGAGAATTTCTGGTTGCTCAGTCGCAGGAGTTGCTTGACCCGGTCGATCCGCAGTTTTTCGAGCGTGCGCATCGGCGAGGTGCCGAGCGACCGCTCGAAGAGCACCGCCAGCTGCGACCGCGACACCCGCGCCGCCTGGCAGATCTGCTCGATCGTGATCTCCTCGGCA
>JBILWX010000287.1:0-2633 GCA_044369655.1 Pirellulales bacterium | reverse complement strand
CCGACTGGAGTGAGGCACAAGGGGCTGCCAAAAAACCGCAAACGAGTGACGAAACGAGGCAATTGTCGGCCGGGAAGGCAGGCCTTATCGTGCTATGAGTCAGTGCGCTGGCGATCTAACATGGCAATAGTCATGCCTGACGCCATATAGCGGGGATCCTGGGAACGCCGTTCGAAGGCCGTCGTTATGCAACATTCCAGAGAGTTTCGCGGCACTGCATCTGGCCGTCGCGAGAGCCCGCGGCGGGCGTTCACGTTGGTCGAACTGCTCGCCGTGATCGCGATCATCGGCACGCTCGTCGGCCTGCTCCTGCCGGCGGTGCAGGCGGCTCGCGAGTCGGCTCGGCGCTCCTCGTGCGGCAACAACTTCAAGCAGATCGCTCTCGCCCTGCTCAACCACCACGACGCGCGGCGCGTGCTGCCGGCCGGCACGCAATCGACGCTGCCGGGCGACCTGTCCGGAACGGCGTGTGCCGTCACGGGCACAAACGTCAACACGGCGGGCCGCGCCCCGTGGACGGTGATGATCCTGCCCTACCTCGAACAGCAAGATCGGTATGCGTTGTTCAATCTCAACGCGAGCTTCAACGGGCTGGTGGCGGACACCAGTGATGGGACCAATCCGGCGACACAGTCCACAAACATCGCCCAGCAGCGGAGGGCGAATCTGGCCTTTCAGTGTCCATCCGACGCGAGGTTTGGAACCTCGGTATCAGGCACCGCCTCGTTTCACAACAACTATGTCGCGGTCCAAGGCGGCGGGGCGACGAATGCGTGCACAGCAGCTCATCCCACGTTGAGTTCGTTTTACAACAACGGTGTCATGTACCACAATTCCAAGATTGGTCTGTCCAGGGTCACCGATGGGACGACCTACACGCTGATGGTCGGGGAGAGCCGGAATCTGGCCGGGCCATCAATCACCGCGTTGTATGCGGTCAGTTGGGCCTCGACCGTGAGGATTGAACCCGGTGGCAACAACATCCCGAACAACACGGCAGCGGCTGCCGATCAGATCAACGTAAGTTTGAACAACCACACTCGGACGTTCAGCAGCTTGCACCGGGGCGGGGTGGTGTTTGCCTTGTGCGACGGTTCGGTGCAGTTCTGTTCCGACAATTTTGATCTCAACATCTATCGACAGATGGGGCAGCGGGCCGACGCACGGCCGACCGGCGGTGTCTCGTGGTGACTGCGAGTCTGGCCGCAGTCAAAGCCAGTGCCGGGCGGAAATGGGCGGCGATGCTGCTAGTCGCTCTGGTCGCACTGCCTGGCTGCACTGACCGGAGCGGGCGATCCGTGGTCGAGGGCCGCGTGACGTGGGAAGGGAAGCCCGTCCCGGCCGGGTCGGTGGCGTTCGAGCCCGATCCGGACCGCGGCGGGAAGGGACCGGCCGGTGTCGCCCCGATCCGCAACGGCCGGTTCCGCACCGAAGCAAGGTTCGGCGCAGTCGCCGGCCCGCACATCGCGCGGTTCTGGTTTTTCGACGGACAGGGGGGCGACGCTCTCTCGCCGTCGGGGCGGATGATCTGCCCCGAGTTCACCGAGCCGGTCGATCTTCCCGGCAAGGCGGTCACGATCGACTTCGACTTTCCACGGCAGAAGTGACCGCTGGAGCGGCGGCCGGCTGTGGCACGGCGATCGCCTCGCACGCCGTATTGCTTCGTGGGTGACCCAGGTTTTCCGTTTCCCGCGAGTCCTTCTTGCAAGAGTTGGGCGGCGTCTTGGCCGGGCCCGCTCGTAGCGCTCGCAAGGCGGCGGGAAAACCCGATGGAGCCCTATGGCTGGTGAAGGTAGACTTGATAGTCGGGGCTGCAAGAGTTTTCTCTGCGGTGGTATGCCCGGCCAGGAGCGCGTTTTTCGCGAGTGTGCTGACGGGCTCGATCGATTTCCAAGGAGCCAAAGATTGGTCACCGACGTAACGAATCTGCCGATCCTGTTCGATCGGGATCGCGTGGCGCGATTCTGCCGCGACCGGGGCATCGTTCGCCTGAGCGTTTTCGGTTCCGTGCTTCGGGATGACTTCGATCCCGCTCGCAGCGACATCGACGTGCTGGCCGATTTCAAGCCGGAGGCAACGCGAGGCCTTGGATTTCGCTTTTTCGGCTATGGCGACGAGTTGGCTGAAATCCTCGGCCAGAAGATCGACTTCTGCTCGCGTTTGGATCCCCGCCTCGAGCCGACCGTTCGCCGCGAAGCGGTCATGATCTACGAGGATTCATGAGCCGTCGTGACCCGCGAATCACGAGACCGCCTCATCCACGGCTACGATCTGGTCGACCATCGCGTTCTGTGGGATGCGGTTCAAATCGACATTCCTAGGCTCATCGACGCGATCGACGCGTTGCTCGGCTGAGTCTCAGTCGGCGGCATCCTTTCGCATGCTTCCGGGCATGGGGCTGGCAGCGACGAGGGGGCGGCTTCTCGGGGGGCGAAAAAGGTGACATGCACCTTTCACGCGTCCGATTGCCTCAAATGCCGAGATGCTTCGTGGCGTACCTAGGGTTTCGGGTTCGCATGAAAAAAGGGGGCTGACAAAAAGCCGCAAACAATTTACGCATCAAGGCAATTGCTCGTTGGGAAGGCTGGCGACACACTCGGTACCGTGTCCGGCGGTGCGGTTCCCCCAGCCTT
>JBILWX010000041.1:0-29159 GCA_044369655.1 Pirellulales bacterium | reverse complement strand
ACGATACGGCGAACACGACGTTCGCCGCTTCATGAGTGGAAAAGGCCAGGGATGGCTTTTCCACGATACTATTTGAGCGAGATCGTCCGGGCGAGCGGCCGCAGGATCTGATCGACCACGCAGGTATCCACCACTTCGCGAGCCAGCGTGGCGAGCCGGTCCATCGCCTCCACGTAGGTGGTGCCGGGATCGAGGCTCCCATACTGCCGGGCCGTGACGTAGACGCTGAGTTGCTCCTCGGCAAAGTCGCCCGTCCGGACCTGAAACGCATTGGTTCGTGTCTCGGTGCTGACCCGGACCTGCACGCGGCAGTCTTCGTCCAGGGAGATCGTCAGCGACGGCTCGTAATTGATGACGCGACCGCCGGGCAATTCGGCCGTACGGTCGAACGCCGGCCCGACGCCGAGCGCCTCGGCCAGCAGGGCATTGTGGTTGCCACGGAAGGCGAAATCGAAGCCGAACAGCAGGTCGAGCGCCTCGCAGTCGAGCGGGCTGATCGAGAGAAATGCGGGGGCGAGATCGAGCACGAGGCGGTGCTGGTCGAGCACCTCGTCGAGCGACGTCGGGTTCACCTGCCCGGAGCAGAGCCGCTTGGTTTCGACCGCCGCCCAACGATACCGCCCCTGATCCTTGTCCTCCTCGAGCACGAAATCCCGTTTGTCACGGCAATAGAACTTCCGCATCGTGGGAAACCGCTTCTGCACGCGTTCGAAGAACTGCAGAATGGTTTCCCGCTGCCCCGGAAGCTCCATCTCCGTGGCCAGGTTCATGTTGACGTAGAAATCGTCGGCAAGCGACGCATACTGCGTCATGCGTGGAAACTCCCGGAGGGATCGACTCGGAAAGCAAAGTATAGGAAGCCTGTTTGCAGCGTGTCAAAAAGGAGACATCAACCAGCGGCGATGCAACGCCGACGGCTGGATTCCTCCCGCGAAGAACGTCATACTTTCCTCGCCGCCCCTTGGGTGCCCAGACGACTGGAACCCACGCCTGTCGAAAGTCGGTCACCATGCACTCGCCCCCGGAATCGTCCCAGATTCCCGACCATCGCCTTGCGATTGAAATGCGCAGCGACGGCGCGATCGTCGTCAGGGTGCGGTCGGAAGGACCAGAGGAATCACGGCTGCCCGACGCGGTCTTTTCCTTCCGCAACGGCGATCCGCAATACGCCTACTGGCTCGCGCGACTGAAGGCGACGGCCGCCGACAGCCGCTGACGCAATCAATTGCCGAAACCAGACGCCCGGACCGGCGACCGCACCAACGCCCGCCGACCGCACTTCCTGGCCCAACTCGCGGCGACGGGCGTCACCCGTCGGCACGCGAACTGGCGATCAGCGAGATGAATTCGCGGTTGCTCTTGAACTTGGCGAGTTGCTTCGTCAGCTGCTCCATGGCATCGACGTGATGCATGGTGGAGAGCGTGCGACGCAGCATGCCGACCGCGTGGAGGGTGTTGGCGTCGAGCAGCTTTTCCTCACGCCTCGTCCCGGACTGGGAGATGTCGATCGCCGGCCAGACACGCCTGTCGGAGAGCTTGCGGTCGAGCACCAGCTCCATGTTTCCGGTGCCCTTGAACTCCTGGAAAATCAGCTCGTCCATCCGGCTGCCGGTATCGATCAGGGCGGTCGCCATGATCGTCAACGAGCCCCCTTCCTCGAATACGCGGGCCGTGGCGAACAGCTTTTTTGGGATGTCGAGCGCCTTGATGTCCACGCCGCCCGACATGGTGCGACCCGTGTTGCCGACCCACTTGTTGAACGCTCGCGCCATGCGGGTGATGGAGTCCATCAGGAGGAACACGTCCTTGCCCGCCTCGGCCATCCGCTTGCAGCGTTCGATCACCAACTGCGACAGCCGCACGTGGCTTTCCACGTCGCAGTCGAGGCTGCTGGCCATCACCTCGCCCTTCACGGTCCGGCGCATGTCCGTGACCTCCTCGGGACGCTCGTCGATGAGCAGCATCACGAGTTGCAGATCGGGATGATTGGCCGAGACGGCCTGCGACACCTGCTGCAGCAGCACGGTCTTGCCCGTACGGGGCGGTGCCACGATCAGCGCCCGCTGGCCCTTGCCCAACGGTGTGAGCAGATCCATCACCCGGGTCGTGATCGGCTGCTGGCCGGTTTCGAGCCGGAGCCAGGTCTCCGGATTGATGGGTGTGAGTTGGTCGAATGTCTTGACGTTTGCATAGAGGTCGGGCGCCATGCCCTCCACCTCCTGGATCTCGCGGACCCGCGGTCCCTGCTGCCTTCTGCCAGGCTGAACGAGCGCCTTGATCGCCACGCCCTCCCGCAGCCGATACCGTTCGATCATCGTGGCCGGCACGAACGGATCGGTCCGCTCACGCTGGTAGTTCGTCTCGGGACTCCGCAGAAATCCGTAGCCGTTGGGGTGCATTTCCAGGATGCCCTGGCTGGGCTCGAGGGGAATCGGCTCGCCGTTTTCGGTGACCTCCGGTTCGAGCTCCGGCGGTCGCATGCCCTCTCCCTCCATGTCGACGGCTCCGGCACCGGCAGGCACCGGGCCACCACCGCCACCGCCGCCGCCGCGACGAAACCGTCGGCGACGACCGCCATAGCCTCCGCCTCCGCCCCCGCCGTGCGACTGACCCTGCCCGCCGCCGCCGCCGCCGCCATAACCACCCGGTGCCTGGCCTCCCTGCCCGCCAAACCCACCGCGGCCTCGCGATCGCCTCCGCTTCGACATGGATACAACACACCCTAGGAAAAAGGATTGGACACACCCGCTCGAACCGTCGTCATCGTGCCGCACGGTGCGGCATGTCGAGGCTGTGACGGTCGAAAAGACCGACCAAACGAGACCACAAAACCAGCACTAAAACCAGCACCTGGAGGCACCCGAATCACGACGATCCGGCACCAGAGGATTTGGCTCGGAGGCCCAGGCTTCAGAGTCCAGCCGTGCCACGAGGACGACTGGGAAACCATGAACTGGGAAACCGGAAGAATCCCGGGGGGGCCGCTCTTAGGCCCGCTTTCGAAAAATCTTTCGAAGATTCCTCGGGATCGACTCGGCAGCATTGCCGCTGCTGAAAAATCCTGTTCTTACGAGACCCAAGAAGTATCTTCGGCCCCGACCGTAATGTCAAGCGGCGGGGCATGGTCGACCTGCTGGCCGGCCTGCCCGGGCGACAAAATAGGGCGTCTAGGAGGCCAGGCGATCCTGTTTCAGCCCCCAAATCCCGTCGCCGTCGCGTTTTCGATGCGATTCCTGCGACCGTTTTGACCGATACATCTTCCGGGTCTGAAGACGGCCGGATCGAACCGGCTGCCCAGCGCACGGCCGGCTGCGTGCCGTCCTTCGGATGCCCTTGTGGTTGGTGCCCGTCGTTCCCTGGTTCCATTGAGGCACAGAGGCTGGAGTGATGTTTTCCATCTGCACGGTGATTCCCATGCCCATCCAGTTCCGAACCTGCCGTCTGCTGGCCGCCGCGGCCCTGCTGATGGTGTCATCCGGGTGGTCGGCAGCCGCATCCGCAGCCGTTCCGTGGCATCCCGATCTCGCCGCGGCGCGGCGGGCGGCCGAAGCCAGTCAGCGACCTGTGCTCGCCATCTTCACGGCCAGTTGGAGCTCGTCGAGCACCACGCTCGATCGAACAACGCTCGCCAGCGACGAGGCTGTCGCCCTCATCACTGCCTGTTTCGAGCCGGTGTGCGTGGATGTCGACGCCCATGCCGAAGCCACGCGCCGCCTCGGCATCTCCCGCGTGCCGACCGCCTGCATCATGACGTCGCAGGAACAGGTGCTGTCAAAATTCGAACTGCCCGAGACACCCGCCGGATTCGTCGCGGCAGCGGCCCGTGCACTGCAGGAGGCGGCGGTCGCCGCGGCGGCCCGATCCCACGGCCCGGCGGATGCGTCCGCCCACCGCAGAACCTTTGCCGACGTGCCTGCCGGCGGATCGCGCATTCTGCCGCCGTTTGGCAGCGATGGCGGCAATCCGCTGCGGTCGGCCTCCAGTGGCGAAATACGTGGCACCGTGCCGCCGGGTGGCCAGGCGATCAATGCCGTCGCCGCCAAGGTCCGCATGCTGTCCGACTTTGCCAGCGACGACGGCACCCAGGCCGTCGGCGCAAGCGACGCCATCGCGGCGTCGTTTCGGGAAACCAAATTCGATCCGCCGACAGCCCCTGTCGCCGCGTCGGCTCCCGTGACCGCCGCCATTCCTCCTGCGGAGCCGGCTCCTACCGCGCAGACCGCAGATGCCGCCAAGCAGTCGGCGGAGCTGGCCACGGTGGCTCCGGCACTGGCCGACACGATCACGTCCCCCAGCCTGACCTCCACCTCCACGCCGACCACCACCTCCGTCGAGGCCCAGACGCCGCCGGCCCAGACGCCACCGGCGACGGTCGCCGCCCGCGACCTCACGGCGTCTCCGTCGAGTCCTGCAGCCGAGCCCGCCCGCTCGTCACTCGCTGGAGTCGTGCCGCAGAAACCACTGAGCATCGAGCCGTCGCCAGCCGCTCCCGTGCCGGCACCTGCCAAGTCGGCCCCGTGGCTGGGCTTGCCGCAGCGTGGGCAACTCACCGCTGCCACGCCATCGCAGCCTACGACGGCCAACGCGTCGGCTCCCCAATCACCTCCGGCGACCACCCCGCCCTCCGCGCCTCCATCCTCGGTGGCGACCACGCCCACCAGCCCGGAACAGCCGGCAGCGGGCGCTGCCCCTGCCCTGGCGGACGCCACCCCGAAGAAGACGACGCCCTCGATGAGTTCGTCGCTGCTCTCGGCGTTCCAGAAGCCGTTCACGATGTTCGCGAAGCCGGCGGCCACGAAGCCCGCAGCCACGAAGCCGGAAGCCAAGAGCTCGAGCACGGCCGCCGCTCCAGCACCCCAGTCGACCGCGACCGCAGCCACAACTGCCACGGCGGCTGCGACCGGCACCGAGCCAGATACCTACGGCTCGATGCCCGTGGGTTTGGAGGGCTACTGCCCCGTCACGCTGGCAGAGCGCGGCGTGTGGGTCGAGGGCCGGGCCCAGTGGGGCGTACGGCACCGCGGACGAACCTATCTCTTCGCTTCCGTGGAACAGCAACAGGCGTTCCTGTCCGACCCCGACCGCTACGCCCCCGCACTCTCGGGCGACGATCCCGTGCTGGCATTGGAAGCCGGCAAGTGCACCCCTGGCCAGCGTCGCTACGGAGTGACCTATCAATCGCGGACGTACCTCTTCTCCTCCACCGAAACCCGCGACGCCTTCGCGGCCAATCCCCAGCGTTACACCTCCGGGGCCATGGTCGCCGAAAATCGCACGCCGACCACCGGCCCTGTCGTCCGCTGATCCTCACCCCCGGGACATCACCCCGGACGGGCCCACTCGCGCGACCGCCCGACGGCGTCCCGCCAGCGTGACAGCAGCCGGGCGCGGCCCGGCTCGTCGAGTCGCGGCTCGAAGACCCGCTCCACCCGGCGGGCCTCCTCCACGGCAGCCTGATGGGGGAAGAATCCGGTGGCCAGGCCGGCCAGCAGCGCCGCGCCCAGGCTCGTGGTTTCGAGCACGGCCGGCCGTTCCACGGGAAGCCCGAGCACGTCGGCCTGCATCTGCATGAGCAGATCGTTGCTGCTGGCCCCACCGTCGACCCGCAGCCGGCCCAGCGCCACGCCCGCATCCTGCTGCATGCAGGCGACCACGTCAGCCACCGACAGCGCGATCGACTCGAGCGCGGCCCGCGCGATGTGTGCTCTGGTCGTGGCCCGCGACAGACCGATCAGGAGCCCTCGTGCGAAAGGATCCCAATGGGGCGCGCCGAGGCCCGTGAGCGCGGGCACGAGCATCACGCCCCCGTTGTCTTCGACGCTGCGTGCGAGTGGCTCGATCTCGCGGGTGTGCCCGATCATTCCCAGCCCGTCCCGCAGCCAGCCGACGAGGCTCCCGGCCACGAACACCGATCCCTCCAGAAAGTAGCCGGCCGCCGGCGCGGCAGTCGGCCCGCCCTCCGGGAGCATGCATCCTGGCGTCGTGAGCAGGCCGTGGCGGCTGGCCACCGGCTCCTGCCCGGTCGAGAACATCAGGAACGCGCCGGTGCCGTAGGTGTTCTTCGCGTCGCCCGCTCGCACGCAGCCCTGGCCGAATGCCGCCGCCTGCTGGTCGCCGGCGCAGCCCGCGATCGGGATCGGCCTTCCCAGCCAGGCGGCGTCGGTCTCGCCGAACGAACCGCTCGACGGTCGCACCTCCGGGAGCATGGCCCGCGGCACGTCGAACAGCCTGCAGAGTTCGTCGCTCCACTCGAACCGACGGATGTCGTAGAGGAGCGTGCGGCTGGCATTGGTGACGTCGGTGGCATGCACGCGACCGCCGGTGAGCCGCCAGATCAGGAAGGTATCGACCGTGCCAAAGAGGATCTCGCCGGCCTCGCACCGCTTGCGCAGCCCCGGCATCGTCTCGAGCAGGTGCATGATCTTCGTGGCCGAGAAATAGGGGTCGAGGAGCAGGCCGGTGCGGCTGCGGACCTCGTTCTCGATGCCCTGCTCCCGCAGGCGGCTGCAGATGGCCGCCGAGACACGGCTCTGCCAGACGATCGCCGGCGCGACGGGCCGGCCGGTAGCCCGTTCCCAGAGGATCGTCGTCTCCCGCTGGTTGGTGATGCCGATGGCGGCCACCTGCTCGGCCGCCAGGCCGCTCGACTCGAGCACGCGGCGGCCGCAGGCGAGCTGCGACCGCCAGATTTCCTCCGGATCGTGTTCGACGATCGCGAGATCTCCGCCGTCGGCGGCGCCCGTCGTCTGCGTCCGCGTGATCTGGGGAAACTCCTGCTGCGCCGTCGCGAGAGGCACGCCGCGACGATCGAACAGAATCGCACGGCTCGACGTGGTGCCCTGGTCGAGCGCGAGAACGCAGGTCGCGGTGTCGGCGGAGGATGCGATCTTCGCTGTCATCGTTCTTGACTCCGTGGCGGGATACCGGCGGCAGGGCCTGGCGCCGCGCTTCCCTGCGGCACGGTCCTTCCATAGCGATCGTGCAGTCGTGCCACGCAGGCGTCGACTTCGAAGGGCACGCGGTCGGGTGGTAGCCCGCCGGCGGCGGCGAGCGCCTCCGCGACGTCCGCGATGCCCTCCCTGCTGAGCCGTTCGTGAAACGACAGCATCAGCCGCCGCTCGATCAGATCGTCGAGCGTCACGGCCCATTCCTCGCGCACGCAGAAGCCCACCGCGGCGGTCGGCAGGCCGACGCCCCGAATGAGGCCACCACGACCGTTTCGGGCATCCGCGGCACGCCATACCTCGGCAGCCCGAGCGCCAAACAGGCCAACGGCATGCTCCGCGACCGTGGCCGCCTCGTCCCACGGCGCGCCGGCCTGCTCGGCCAGTTCACGGCACGCTCGCACGGCGGCGGCGCGAGAAGCCCCCGCACACATGCCCGGAAGCGGCCGGTCACGCGATGTCCCGCGGACCGGCACTCGCAACGCCCCGAGCACCGTGGCCGCCGTCAGTTCGGCGAGGCTGCGGCAGGTGGTGAGCTTGCCGCCGACCACGGACCAGAGCGGCAGGATCGCCTCGTGATGCCGCACGAGCAGGTGACGGCGGGTGATGCCCGCCGGCGTGCCCGCCCCGGCTTCGACAGCGGGCAGCGGCCGCACGCCGCAGTAATGCTGCTGCACGTGTTCGCGACCGACACCGACCGCCGGAAAGATCCGCGTCACCGCCGCGAGCAGGTAGTCGATCTCCGTAGCGTCGGCACGGGCCTCGGCCGGATCGCCCGTGAACGGGATGTCGGTGGTGCCGACGAGCACGAGTTCGGGGCCGAAAGGGAGCACGAAGACGGGCCGGCCGTCCTGCGCCTCGCAGTAGACGCCGTAGTCGGCAAGCGCCGCCCGCAGTGCCGGGCAGCGCACCAGCAGATGGCTTCCCTTCGTGCCGCCGATCAGTCGGCGACCGGCGGCCTCGGGGCCACCGCCCGAGCCCGCCGGCTGCGGAAACAGCGCTGCGAGCGTGCGGTCCACCCAGGCGCCGGTGGCGTTGATGACCGCGTCGGCCTGCACCTCGATCGCCCCCTCGCCATGAAGCGACGGGCCAATCGTCACCATGCCGTCGCCGCCAACCCGCACCTGTCGATGGGTGCAGACCTCGAACCGCGTGCCCGCCGCCGCGGCGATGCTGCGGGCATCGACGAGAAGTTCCACCGTGAACCGTTCGGGAAAGAGCAACTGCGCATCGCAATAGACGCCGCCCCAGGGAAAGCCCTGCCGATCGACCTGCGGCATCCCTGCCGCACCGGCCCGCACGCTGCGGTGCCGCGGCCAGCCCGCGCCGGCCGCCAGCAGGTCGTAGAGGGTGAGCCCCAGCCCCACCGTCCAACTGCCCCGGCCGCGCCGTCCCTGCAGCCGTCGGGCCAGCGACTCGCAGCCCACGAGTCGCGCCGCCGCGGCGGTCAGCCCCCCCCACCGTCGTTCCACCGGCAGGTAGAAGGGAAGCGGCCGTACGAGATGGGCCGCCAGCCGCACCAGCCGGTTGCGTTCGACCAGGCTTTCACGCACGAGCCCGATCTCGCCATATTCGAGATACCGCAGGCCGCCATGAATGAGCCGTGTCGACCAGGCCGTGGTGCCGGATGCGACATCATCGCCATCGACGACGATCACCCCCACGCCGGAGAGCGTGAGTTCCCGGGCGATGGCGGCGCCGTTGATTCCCGCCCCGAGCACGATGATCGTTGGTTCGGCTGCCATGGTCGTCTGTCGTCGCCGCCATCGCCGGCGGTATGCTTCGAGGCATGCCGGACGCCACTCCCCGGAACTTTCCGATGCCTTCGCCCGATGGATGCCGGTGCGGACCTGAGCCTACCGCACGGCCCGTGTTCCCGTCTGCCCGCGTTGTGGCAGGCAACACCACGCGCGGGCTGATCGTGATCGTCGCCTGCCTCTGCGGGTCATGGCCGTTGCCCGCCGCGGCGCAGTCCGACAGCCCGATCACGGCCACCTGGAACGGCATCGGCCTGAGGGACTGGGCGGCCCGCGTGACGCAGGCGGCCTGCGTGCCGGTGCTGGTCGATCGTCGACTCGATCCCGACACCCCCATCCGGCTCGACTGCCGCGACGAGCCGCTGCTCGACGTGATCGAGCGCGGTGCGGCGCTCGTCGGTGGCGAGGTAGCGGCGCTGCGGTCGTCGATCCGGATCGTGCCAGTCGGGAGGGCGGCAGTGATCATCCGCGCCGAAGCAGCACGCGAGGCACGGGTGGCCTCACTGCCTGCGCGGACGCGGTCGGTGCTCACAAAGCAGACGCCATGGCAGTGGCCCGCCGGGGCCCGGCCTCGCGATCTGATGACGGCCGCCACGACGGAGGCGGGCGTCACCATCCGACGGCTGGAGACGATACCGCACGATCATCTGGCCGCGTTTGACTTGCCCGAGATGACGCTGGCCGAACGGCTCGACCTGCTCCTCGCGCCATTCGATCTTCGGGTCGATTGGCAGACGGCCACCGGTGGCCAGGCCGGTGTCGTACCCGCCGGCACGATCATCGCCATCGACGCCGGGCTGCCAGCCGCCACGGCTGCGGAAGCGGTGGCCGACGCCAAACCACGCCGCCGACCTGGCCCCGCCAAGCCGACGCCGAAGACCGGCCCACAGACGTTCTCCCTGCAGGTGGCAGCACCGCTGGAAGAACTGCTGGCGACGCTCGCCGTGAAACTCGGACTGACGCTCGACCTCGACCGCGAGTCGCTCAGGCACGCCGGCATCGCGCCGGGAGAAATCGTGCGGGCAACCGTCAAGGACGCGTCCCGCGACGAGTTGCTCGCCGCCATCCTCGGGCCGCTCGACCTCACGTGGACGATCACCCGCGACACGCTCCGGGTCTTCGCCGCGTCGAAGCCTTGAGCGGAGGTGCCGCGTCGAAGCCCTGAGCGGAGGTGCCGCGTCGAAGCCCTGAGCGGAGGTGCCGCGTCGAAGCCCTGAGCGGAGGTGCCGCGTCGAAGCCCTGAGCGGAGGTGCCGCGTCGAAGCCCTGAGCGGAGGCACCGCGCCGATCCCCTGAGCGGAGGCGCCGCAACGCCGAGGTTGTTACCGGCTGCGTTTCGCCGACTCCTGTCCGGCCAGACGGCGGGCGGCCTCGAGATTCTGCCGGGCGGCGTTGTCGTTCGGGTTGATACCCAACGCCGTTTGGTACGACTCGATCGCCTCGCGATACCGCCCCTGCCGCGCCTGGGCCACGCCGCGGTTGAACCAGGCCCGGGCATCCTTGGGCTTCTGGCGAAGGGCCTGATTGAAATCGAACTCCGCCTTGCGGGGCTCGTTGGTGGACAGATACGCAAGCCCGCGGTTGAGGTAGGCGAGCATGTAGGTACGGTCGCGCCGGATCGCCGACGCGTAGGCGTTGATCGCCTCGAGCGGCCGGTCGAGCTCGATGAGCGTCAGCCCCCGCCAGAGCTCCGGCCGGGGATCGTCATACGCCATTCCCGCCGCTTCCTCGAAATCCTCCAGAGCGATTCCGTACAGGTCGAGGTGAAACCAGGCAATGCCGCGGCGGAGGTAGAGTTCCGGCTCCAACGGATCGATCTCGATCCCCTTCGTACAGGCTTCCACCGAACCGCGAAAATCACCCATGCGCCGCAGCACCACGCCCAGCGCCAGGTGCCCCATCGGGAGCGATGGATCGAGTTTCACCACCTCGCGGAGGAGATCACGGGCCTCTGCCAGTTTGCCCTGCTGTTCGAGCCGATCGGCCTCGGCAAGCTTCTGCTCGGCTTCCGAAAGACTCCGTTCCGCCGTCTCGTCAGACTCCTCGAAACCGAAGCCGCGTTCGTCGCGTTTCCCGTCACCGCCCTTGGGGAACCCCCGCTCCTCATCCTGATCACGGGCGAACGGCCGCCCGTCGCGGTCGCTCCCTCGGCCTCGACGACCTGCCGGCTCCCCCGTCCCCGGAGTTGCGGTGTCTGGAAACGGCACCGGCAGCTTGGGCCGGATCCTCTCGGCAGGACGCGTTGGCGGCGGCGGCTCCCGGGGCGGCGCGGCAGAAGGAGCAGCCGCGGGGGGCTGCGACTTTCCCGTACCGAAGGGGTTGAGTTCGTCGGCAAACGGATCGTCGGCCTGCAGACGCGCCGCCATGGCTCGCGGTCCAACGGCGCCGGCCATCGCCACGGCCAGCGACAGGCCGCAGACGAGCAGGCGACTGGCTGTGATCGTGGAGTGCATGGAAGACATCGTAACGAACCATCCAACCAGCGATCGCACATGCGCTGGAACGGCACGGTGGAAGGCGAGCCGGCCGATGGTCATCGGCGAAAAGCACCGGCGACACCTAGAAACGTCCGGAGAGACTGCGTCAACCCTACGCCTGCTGCGACCCGATCAATCCTCCCAATCGTTCCTCGATCCCCTCGCGAATGCGTCGGGAAAACAACGCCGCCATGCCGGGGACCTGCAGGCTGACGAGGATTTCCTCGACGAGGATGTCGAGCGTGCCGTCGAACTTCATGCCACTGACGGTGAGGTTCACCCGCAGCCGGTCTTCCGCCTCCCAGGCAGCCTCGATGTCGCCCACGGCGGAGGCATATTCCTGCCGGGCGGTCACGAGCGCCTGATCCAATCGGCGGCGGATCTCCTCACGCTCGAGACCATGCGGCACGCGTACTTCGATCGCTTTCAAGACTGCTCTCCTGCCTAAAAGGGTCGGGCTGATGATCCAGAGCACCGGCATGTCGCAATTCACACACCACCCGGGCTCAGTCGGACGGCATGCCGCACGAGTTCGGCCTGTACCATCCCATCACGACCATTGAAGCATACCGCGGACCGCAACGCGACCACATCCGGGGCGAGGGCCCAGGCCGCGGGAATCTCCGCCGGCGTGATCCTTCCGGCCAGAACGACCCGCAGGCCCGCGGAGCGGGCAAGCGTTACCCAGGTCCCAGGCATGTCGGCCCCGCAGCAGGTGAAGAGCCCCCCGGCCGCTTTGTCGAACGTGTCGATGAGCAGCGTGGAGCAGGCAAGTCGGCCCGCGGCTGCAATCACTTCCGGCGGCGACGGCGACCGAGCCCGCTGCCAATCGGCGTAGGCAACCGCCACCCGTTCGCTTCCGGGGGGCAGCGACTCGAACACCGTCAGCAGCCTGCCCATCCAATCCGTTTCCGCCGCCCCCGCCAGGCCGATCTTCAGGGCGGCGGGCGGCACCGCCGCCGCTCCCAGCAGTGAGCGGACTCGGGCCAATCGGTCACCGATCGCCACTGCCACGGGTTCAAGACGCGGGTCTCCAGCCCTGCCCTGCCCCTTCCCGGGCAGCCCGCCCAGTTCGCCGCAGGCCATCGTCCACGGTCGCCGGTCGGAAAGCACTCGCGCCACCGCCGCGATCGCCTCCGGCTCCGCCAGGCCGAGCGGACCATGCCGCGGTTCCTTGACGTCGATGATCGCAGCCCCGCCCTCCAACGCCGCGGCTGCCTCCGTGGCATCCCGCACGCTCACGAGCAGCCCCCGCCAGTTCACGGCCCGACTCCCGCCGCCGGCGGCGATGCGGCCCCGGCACGCTTCGCGTCGACGAGCGATCGGCTCAAACGACGGGCCAGTTCCGCCGACAGTGGTTCGCACCAGCGGCCGTCGAACACGACGTAGCCGTCGTCCCACGTGCCCCAGGGAGTGAACGTCTGCCGCTTTGAAAAGTCGGCGGCTCGTTCCGCCAGCCGCATCACCAGCGTGTTCACCCTGAAGGCCGCGTGGTCGCCGCAGGTGGGCTCGCCGCTGCGGGCGATGGGGTTCGATCCCTGGAAAAAACACTCCACCACCTCGAGCGGCAGGTCGTGAACGGCCGTCGGTGACAACCTGATCCGCAGACAGTCGCCCACGCGCTGGAGCCTCGGTCGGGCGGCGGCGCGGGCGAGTGTGCCGATCGTCAACGCCAGGCTCGTGCAGAAGGCCGCCACCAGCAGCCAGACCAGCAGGGATGCCGCCGCGACGATGATCGCGGCGGCGATCAATCCGCATCCCAGCACGGCCGCCAACGCGGCCAGCCATGCCACGGGCCGCAGGTTCCCCCGCAGCCAGGTCTCGACAGATTCGCCCGGTGCGTTGGTCATGGTGCTTTCAGGATCGCAGCCAGTTTCATACGATCTGCCCGGCGGATTCACGAAGGAGCCACCTCTGATGCACGACTCGACATCTTCGCAGCCCAACGCAACCGTGTCATCCGCCTCGTCGCGGACCGTGGCGGGTATCGCGCTCCTGCTGGCAGCCTATGCAGCCGCGGCCGTCTTCGGCTGGCCGCAACATGGTCGTGATTTGCTGGTGCGGGCACAAGCCGCCCATGCCGCCGTGGGCCACGATGCCGGCCACGACGCCGGCCACGGGGGCGAAGCCGACGCCCACGCCCCCGTCAGCACCTCGCCACCGCCTCTCACGGTACTGCCGTTCGCATTGCTTCTGGCGGCCATCGCCATCCTGCCGCTCACGTCGCACCTTTCCCACTGGTGGGAACACAACTCGAGCAAGTTACTCGTGGCCTGCGGACTCGCGTTGGTCACGCTCGCCTACTATGCGTTCGTGCACCGCCATCCGGTCGATCTTCATTTCCCGACGCATGGCCTCGTGCCGCCGGCCGCGGCCGGGCCGTCGTGGGGCGTGACCGGGGCCATCCTCGCCAACGCCATGCTGGCGGAATACGTGCCGTTCATCGTGCTGCTCTTCGCGCTCTACGTGATCACCGGTGGCGTGCGGATCGAGGGAGATCTGGAGGCCACGCCCACCGTCAACACGGCGTTTCTCGGCCTCGGGGCCCTGGCTGCCAGCTTCATCGGTACCACCGGTGCCGCGATGCTGCTCGTGCGCCCGCTGCTGGAGACCAACCGCGAGCGGCGGATCGTGGCCCACACGCTCGTGTTTTTCATCTTTCTGGTCTGCAACTGCGGCGGCTGCCTCCTGCCGATCGGTGATCCACCGCTGTTTCTCGGGTATCTCGAGGGAGTCGACTTCCTCTGGACCTTATCGCTCTGGAAGCCGTGGCTGTTCACCAACGGCACGTTGCTCGCGATCTACTGGCTGTGGGACACCTTCTACGCCCATCCGCACGAACGCGCCCGCGACATCGAACGGGATATCCGCATGGCAGGCCCGCTGAAGGTCGGCGGCCTGTGGCCCAACGCCCTGCTGATGGCCGGCGTCATCGCGGCGGTGGCGCTGCTCGACCCGTCCAAGGCCGTGCCCGGCACCGACTGGCACCCGTGGATGTTTCTCCGCGAGGCGGTGCTGTTAACGCTCGTGGCCGTGTCGCTGGCGCTCGGCTCGAGCGAGATCCGCGAACGCAACGGGTTCACGAATGGGGCGATCCTGGAGGTGGCCGCGCTCTTCCTGGGAATCTTCGTTTGCATGCAGCCGGCGTTGGCGATCCTCGACGAGCATGGCGCCGCACTCGGGATCGATTCACCGCGGGCCTTCTTCTGGGCGACCGGGGCCCTCTCCAGCGTGCTCGACAACGCGCCGACCTACCTCGTCTTCTTCAAGGCGGCCCAGGCGCTGCCCGCGAACGGCGCCACCATGGCCGGCGTCGACGTGGCGCGGCTGGCCGCCGTCAGCCTGGGGGCGGTCTTCCTGGGGGCGATGACCTACATCGGCAACGGCCCCAACTTCATGGTCAAAGCGATCGCGGAGCAGGCCGGGGTGAAGATGCCGAGCTTCTTCG
Organism: Pirellulales bacterium; assembly: GCA_044369655.1. Classification (GTDB taxonomy): domain Bacteria; phylum Planctomycetota; class Planctomycetia; order Pirellulales; family UBA1268; genus CAMCQY01. The sequence goes on along the minus strand of JBILWX010000041.1, from coordinate 14,534 downwards.
GCTATTGTGTATACAGTTTCGGCGTGCTCCTTCCGGTCTTCATCCTGGTATCCCTGCTGTTTCTCTGACCCGTCTCAGCCCGCCCCCTCCGGCATCAACCGCGTGACGCAAGCCCGTTCCTCCGACGACGCCTACGATCTGGTCACGACCGAGTCGCAACTCGGCGCCCTCGTCGACCGGCTCGCCGCGCATGCGCACGTCGCCTTCGACACGGAATTCGTGTCGGAACACACCTATCGCAGCCAGCTCTGCCTGATCCAGGTGGCGGCTCCCGGCACGCTGGCGGTGATCGACACGCTCAAGGTGCGGGAGCTGGAGCCGTTCTGGAGACTGCTCACCGAGCCCGGCCGCACCACCGTCGTGCATGCGGGCCGCGAGGAGATGGGCTTCATCCTGCACGCGATCAAGGCGCGGCCGTCGTCGCTCTTCGACGTGCAGGTGGCGTCGGGCCTCGTCGATCACGACTATCCGGCCGGCTACGCGTCGATCGTGCGGCGGTTCTTAAACCTGCCGACCAACAAGGGGGAGACGCGGACCGACTGGCGGCAGCGGCCGCTCACGCCGGCACAACTGGAATATGCCCTCGACGACGTTCGGCATCTGGAGAAGCTCTGGAAGAAGCTGGAGGGAAAGCTCGCCGCCGCCGGCCGGACCGCCTGGATGCAGGACGAGATGCAGGTGTGGCAGGAAGAGGTTGAGGAATCGTTCATCCGGAAGCGATGGCGGCGGGTGTCGGGCCTCTCGGGCCTGTCGCGGCGGGAGCTCGCAATCGCCCGCGAGCTCTGGCACTGGCGGGACAGCGTGGCGGAATCCCGCGACATGCCGCCGAAGCGGGTGCTGCGCGACGACCTGCTGGTGGAACTCTGCAAGCGAAAGAGCGCCGACGAGCGGCAGATCTCCGCGATCCGTGGCATGCAGCGGTCGGATCTGAGGCACATCCTGCGCGGGCTTTCGGAGGCGATCCAGCGCGGCCTCGAACTCCCCGAAGACGAGTGTCCGGGCGGCGAGAAGCACCGGGCACCGCCTCCCCAACTTGCCGTGCTCGGCCAGTTCCTGGCGACGGCGGTGGCGGGCATCTGCCGGCAGATGCATCTGGCGCCGGCCCTCGTCGGCACCTCCTCCGACATGCGTGACCTGCTCGCCTACAAGCTCGGCTACTGGGATGGCGACGACGAACGCATGCCGCTGCTGGCCGCGGGCTGGCGGGCGGAGGTGGTCGGTTCGCTCGTCGACGACCTGCTCTCGGGGAAGGCATCGCTGCGGATCGGCGACGTCCGCTCGCATGACCCGCTGGTCATCGACCGGCACGGTTGATCGACTGGGCAGCGGCGGCCGTTTGAATCGCGTCGTCGGCCGAAGTAGCGTTGGAGAGCCGAGTTCCGACGTGTCTTCACACCTGTTCGTCCGCCACCAGCATCCGCCATGTTCGTCCATAGGGAGCAACTCGAATACGTCCTCCGGCCGGAGGACTACGCCTCTCCGGAGATCCACCGGGACGAGGTCGAGCGGCTGTTCCTCCCCGCCTGGCACCCCGTGGCGATCGCCTCCGATCTGTGCCGGGAGGGGGATTTCACGACGCTCGAAATCCTCGGCCGGCCGATCCAACTCCGCCGGGTCGACGGCGGCCTGCGGGCGTATCTGAATGTCTGTTCGCACCGCCACTGCCTGCTCACGGATCTTGCCCGCGGCAATGCGCCGCGGATCGTCTGCCAGTATCACGGCTGGGAGTATGCCGCCGACGGCAAGGTCGCGAAGGTGCCCGACGGCGGCTGTTTCAAGCCCTTCGACCGGGAGAACGCCCGGCTGCAGACCTTTCCCGTAGAGACCTGCGGCGACCTCGTCTTCGTGCGGCTCGCGGCGGACGGCCCCACGCTCCACGACCATCTCGGCGAGTGGTTCGACCGCGTCGCGGCCTCGTTCACCGCTCCCTACAAGTGCAACTGGCGGTACGCGAGCGACTTCGCCTGCAACTGGAAGATCCCCGTCGAGAACACGGTCGAGACCTACCACCTCCCCTACATTCACCCGACGACGCTCGGCGGCTTCGGCCTCATCCCGGAAGAGGCGCAGAAGCACTCTCTCGAGAACCGCTCCACGACACTCGTCTACGACCTCGGCCGCGACAGCGAGCCGGTGAAGAAGCAGAGGCAGGTGGTGGGCTGGCTCGGCGGCGGCACGACGACCGACCAGTACATCCATCACCACGTCTTTCCGAACCTGGTGTTCACGTTCTCCGACCTGTTCACCTACGCGCAGGTCTATCTGCCGACCGGCCCCACGACCTCCGCCACGCTGGCGTGGATGTTCAGCCTCGACGGCACGAAGCGAAATCCGTTCGCCCGCGTGATCGCCCGGCTGGCCGCGCGGCATGGCGTGCAGGCCAACTCCGCCATCCAGCGGGAGGATGCGAGCGTGTTCGCGGCCCAGCAGCGGGGGATCGCCGCGACGCCCTTCAAGGGCTGCATCGGCACCCGCGAGGAGCGGATCTGGTATTTCCACCAGTACGTCCGCCACTCCCTCGCCACGCCGTGACACGTGCCCGGCACGTCGAGGTCGGGCGTCGCGTGTGTGGAGCCTCTTCGCCAGCCAGGATCACATGTCGAGGGGCAGACCGCACGCCTCGAACAGGGCCCTGTGAACCGCGAAATCGTGCTCGTAGGAAAAGTCGGTCGGCTTTTCGCCGCGGATCACCTTGGCCATGTCTGCGGCATCGTCGACGTGGCGTGTGTAGCGGGGCATCTTGATCTCGTGCGTACCCGCCGGGTATTCCTCGCGGGGCCGGGCGAGCGTGAGCGTGACCACCGGATTGTCGAGGGGCCCGACGTGGCAGGTGCCCTCCGTGCCGCACACGACGACATGGCGGCGCTGCTCTCCCTGCACTTCCATCACGCTCGAGCGGATCGTCGCCAACGCCCGCGGGTAGGTGAGCACGGCCAGTCCGTTGTCCGCGAGCGCGTCGTCGACGGCCGCGGCATGCTGCACAAACCCGATCACCCGTTCGGCCGGGCCGAGGATCTTGTAGATCATATCGATGAGGTAGCCGCCGAACTCGAAGAGCGCGCCGCCGGGATACGCCGCGAGCATGCGGCGGCTCGGCAACGACATCACCTTGCTCATGGCGGCATTCGCCTCGAAGATTTCTCCGAGCCAGCCCTCGCGTACGATCCTGCGCAGAAAAACGACTCCCGGGTTGTATCGGTACATGTAGCCCATCTGCACGAGCAGCCGCTTGTTGGCAGCCGTGTCGAGCAGCCGCCGCAACTGTACGAGCGACGTGCCGGCCGGCTTGTCGATGTGCACGTGCTTCCCGGCGGTCACGCACGCCTCAGCCGCATCGAGCAAACGCCGCACTTCGGTCTCGACGAGCACGGCCTGGAGGCCGGGCTCGTCGAGGAGCCGCTCCTGCGTCATCCAGGGTATCCCCTTGAATGCGGCATGCGATTCGGCCCGCGCACGAAGCGCCGCATCCGGCTCGACGATCCCGACCACCTCGTAGTCGGGCGATTGCCGCCAGAAGGAGAGCTTGTCGGCATGTGCGTGGCCGACACCGATCTGGCCGATCTTGATGCGTGCGTGGGTGGCCGGCCTGGCTTCTCCAGCAGGCGACGCGGAGGCTCCGGGATCGGCCGCGTCTGCCTGATGGCCTCCCGCGACCGCAGCCGCCGCACCGGCGACGAACTGTCTCAACACCTTGCGTCGTGGCTCCATCGCATCGATCCTCGCGGTGCAGAGGATAGGGCCGGCCCCGGCACTTCCGCAAGAGTGTCCCGGGTCGACGAATCGTGTCGGCCGGCCGTCTCCTTCCTATCGTCTGTCGATGGCCTGAAGCGGCCGCCGTCGAGCCGCCCGAGGGCGAGACGTTTTTCAGCTGGCCGACGACGGGCAGGTCCGGTTTTCAGCAGACGGCCGCCGGTCGCGGGGACCGCTCACGAGCCTCATCGGCAAGACGGCCGAGCACGTCGATCGCCAGGCGACGCGCCGACGGGTCCCGTGCCTCGATGGCCAGCCTTCCCCGTGCGCACAGCTCCTCGACATTCGCGACGCCCGCAAGCAGCCGCTCGAGGGCGTCGGCCGCCACCCAGACCGTCGGCACCGACGATGCGGGCAGCCCGACATGGAGCGACACGGTCCGGCCGTCGTCGACCGCGAGCGTCCACTGCCCACCACCGGCACCGGTGGCCGCGAGGCCGATCGCCGCGGCTGAACGCGGTGCCGACCACGTGGCCGGGCCCAACCGCCCTGCGAGCGCGGCCCGCGCGGTCGACGGCCGCGGCCCGCGGCCCGGCGGCGGCCAGCGGAAGTTGTTGGCGATCGCGAACCTGCAGAGGCGGCGAATCGTCTCCTCGTCGAGAGCGGGCGCCGGCAGGCCCGGCACGGCGTGGTGCGTGTTCGTGGCGTCGAATCGCGGATCGTCCCGCCAGTAGGCCTTGTAGACGTGCATCTGATCGAGAAACAGCTTCCCCAACGTCAGCGGATCGAAGGCGGCCGCGGGCTTCGGACGGGCGCCGCCAGCCGCCCCACGGGTCTCCCGCTGCCGCTTCAGTTCCGCGGCCATCTCCACGACCAGGCCTTCGAACACGCGGCAGAGCATGCCGACGCTCGTCGGCCTGTCGGAGGTGAAGTGGTAGGTCCGACCGTGCAGCGAGTCGTCGAGGATGATCCGCGTCATCGCGGCCGACACCCAATCGACCGGCACCAGGTTCTTCGACTCGCTGCCCGACATGCCGAGCACTTCGAGAAGCGACCCCGGCTCGAGTTCCGCGCCGACGAACGCCTCGACGAACGGCTGCACGATCCGCAGCGGCTTGTAGAACCCATGGAACGTGTTCGTGAAGCCATTGACGAGGTCGCCGACGATGATGCTCGGCCGATGGACGGTGCAAACGTCGAGGAAGTCGGCGGCTCTGGCCTCCCCCTCTGAGACGATCTTGCTCCGCTCGTAGTCGTTGCCGGGCGTCTGGCCGACGTCGAGCTCGCTTTCGAGGATCCGGCCCTGGCGGAGTCCGCAGACATACGCGCTCGACACGTGGTGCAACCGGCGGATGCCGGTGTCGCGGCAGAGCGCGAGCATGTTCCGGGTGCCGGTGACGTTGCTCGTGTAGGGCTCGCCGTCCGACTCCCGCAGCTGAAACGAGAGGCTGGCCGCCGAGTGAATCACCTCGCCGACGTTCCTCGCGATCCAGGACCGCTGTTCCGCCGTGACCCCGAGGCCGTCCGCGGAGAGATCCCCCTCGAGCACCACCGGGCAGGGCACGTCGGCGCCGGCCACCTCCCGCCAGTCGTCGAGCAGTTCATCGACGCGTTCGGCGGCGGCGGCCGTTTTCGAACCACGGACGACGACCGCCACGCGGCGGCCGGCGGCGGCGAGATCGCGGAGGAGCGAACGGCCAAGCAGGCCGGTCGCACCGGTGAGCAGAAGATAGGAGTCGTGGCGTGGCATGCGTGTCAGACGTGAATGGCGGCGCCCCCGTCGACGACGAGCGTCTGCCCCTGCACGAGGTCGGAGAGCGGACTGGAGAGGAAGAGCACGGCATCGGCCACGTCGGCAGCCTCGAGCATCCGCTCGCCCATCATCGTCTTGTACTTGCGGCCGGCGAACATGTCGGCTGCACCGGGGAGACGTTTTGTGGAATCGGTCTCCACGAGCCCGGCCTCGACGACGTTGACGTTCACGCCGCGATCGCCGAGTTCGAGCGCCCAGTGCCGGGCCAGCGACGTGAGCGCTGCCTTCGAGCCGCCGATCAGGCCGTACATCGGCAACGCCATGTGCGTGCCGTGGCTGGAGAGCACGACCGCCTTGCCGCGGCCCGGGGCCGCCTCGAGGAGCGGTGCCGCCGCCTTGAGCAGATAGACGAACGACAGCACGTTGGTGTGCATCGCCGCGTCGAAATGCCGCTGCGTCGTGGCGGCCAGCGGCCGGAAGCCGCCGGTGGCGGCGTTGTGGACGAGGATGTCGAGCCGGCCGAACTCCTGCTTGATGAAGCCGACCATGTCGTCGACGTCTTCCTCCTGGCCGACGTCCGCCCGCACGCAGGCGACGTTTCTCCCCATGGCGGCGATCTGCGCGGCGACCTCGTCCGCCTCGCGGCCGCTGGTGACGTAGTTGACGACGACGTCGGCCCCCGCCTCGGCGAGGCGGAGCGCACACGCCCGGCCGATGCCCCGGCTCGAGCCGGTGACGAGGGCGACTTTCCCGGTGAGATCGATCATGCTGGCACTCCTTGGTTGAGTCTTGTGGATTCGATGAATGGCTCCGCGGCGTCGCTCTCCACGCGGCCTGTGGCATTCCTGATCGGAGTCGCCGCGATGGCGATCACGTGCCGGTCGGCCGTGCTGAAGCAGCCGTCTCCGCAGACCTCGGTGCGGCCGTCCTGCACGACCCACTCGAAGGCGTGCGGGGACAGGCTCTCGATCGTCACCAGCAGCGGCCGAAACTCCGTGTCGAGCCGGGCCGCCTTGTACGCAGCCTCCTTGGCACTCCACAGCATCGCCCGCAGCAGCCCATGATCGTCGGGCAGGAGGGCCAGCTCATCGGGCGTGAACCAGAGGTCGAGAGATCGGCCGGCATCCGCCGGATCGACGATATCGATCCCCACCCACGCCGAGTCGGACACCACGGCACCGACCAGCCCGCGCACGTGGGAGATGGAGACGACGAAGCCCGCCGGCTCGCCGTCGACGGCCGCGACCGGCCGCCCCGAAGGCGGCAAGGCCGCCACACGAACGCTGCCCGCCTCCAGCCTCTGGCTCAGGCAGGCGAGATCCTCGGCAAGCCGCAGCCCTTCACCCGACACGGGCTCGATGCGAGAGAGCGGCCGATCACAGAGCACGTCGACCGACCAGGGGCCGACCCGCACCCCGCGTTGCACACGGCCGATGGGCAGTTCCTTCGCGAAGCGCCAGCCGATCATGCTTGCCGGCTCCTGTCCGAGCCCGCCACCGCGAGATGCAGCCCGTCGAGCGCGAGGAGCACACGGCCGTCGTCGCCGAAGAGCACGAAGTCGTAGACGCTCTCCCGGGCGTCCTGCGACCGGAACAGCATCCGCGCCGTGCACTTCTCCCCGCTCCGCGGCTGCGACACGATCCGCAGCCGCTCGAAGGCGAGGGGCACCTCCACGCGTCGGCCGCAGAGGATGTAGGAGTAGACCGCACAGGCGACGATGCAGCCGTCGAGGAGGGCGATCGGCACCGTCCAGCCCCGCGCACCGCGCGGCTGGGCCACGACGTCTGCGGCGGGTGCGACGAGCCGCCCCCAGCCGCCGCTGCGATCGAGGAACAGCCCCGTCAGGGTGCGGAAGGTGGCACCGTGCCGAAGCACCGCATCGTCCTGGTAGGCCATCGGATTGAAGGGGAACGGCGGCTGTTCGAGCGTCGCCGTGATCGGCTCGGCTGGGACCGTCGACACGATACCGCGGATGTGTACACGGTCCTCGCCCGCCGTCCGCCCCTCGGCGTTCAGCACGCCCGCCCAGGCGCGGACCTCACTTGAGCGGCCCACGGGCGGTGCCACTTCGACACGAATCTCGCGCGGCTGATCGACAGGAAAGCCGATCGGCCGCTCGACGCGGAAGTCGCGAATCTCCTCGACGCAGTCGCAGCCGACGGCCGCGATCGCAGCCTGGGCCAACAGTTCCGCCCCCATGACCGCGGGCAGGAGTGGGCGGCCGTGCTGGGTGTGTTCGACGAGGAAGCGGTCGGTCGTCGGATCGAGGTGGAACGACACCCACGTCGCCCCGCCGCGCGACTCGACGCCGCCGACGAGGCTGCCGGCCGTTCCCGACGAACGCGAACCCGTGCCACCGGAGGCCGACGTCGCCCGGCCATTCAGACGATGATCGGACTGCAGGCCCGGATTGCTTTCTTCGGTCGGGACCGCATCCGGGCACATCGCCGGCTCGGTGACGAGCACCTCCGCCTCGGGCAGGCCCGCCTCGATCTCGTCCATGAACCGCCGCACGCCCTCGGCCAGCGGCATGAACTTCAGTCCGAACTGTTCCAGCACGAACCGGCTCTCCGGCCGGCTGGCCATTCCCACCTCGTCCCAGGCATGCCAGTGGAACACGGTCGCCCGCAGCCCGCGCCGCTGCCGCAACTGCCCGAGCATCTTGGCGAGCATGTCGTTGGCGAGCGAATAGTCCGCCTGCCCATGGCCGCCGAAGCGTCCGCTCGTCGAGCCGAAGCCGACGACGGCCTCGAGTGTGGCCGGATCGACCGCCGCTACGAGATGCTCGAGCCCCACGCACTTGGGACCGAGCGTCGCCTCGAGCCCCTCCATCGTCTTCTTTTCAAACCGGCAGGCCGCTTCGAACCCGGCACCGTGCACGATGCCGCGAACCGGCCCGACGTCTGCAGCGACCTGCTGAACGACCGCCCGCACGGCGGCGGCATCGGCCAGGTTGCAGGCGAAGTAGCGGGCATCGATTCCCGCCGCCTTGAACGCGGCGATCGATTTCCGGATCTCAATCGACTTCTCGACCGACTTCCACGCCGCACGCGGATCGACACCGCGGCCCTTGGCGTCGAGCATCACGCGGCCCTTCAGGTCGCGGAGTCCGGCGTCGTCGAGCGTCAGCCATGCCGGTTCCACCGCGACCGGCTCCGTCGAGCCGACGAGGGCGAGCCTGAGCCCGAACTTCCGGCCCAGTTCCCGTGCGCACGCCGCCGTCACGCCGCGCGCCCCACCGGTCACGATCCACGCGCTGCCCGGCTTCAGTGACTCGAGCGCCGGGGAAGCGGCCGGCCGGGTCTCACACGCTGCGATCGTGATCCGCCGCCCGGCGACGAGGCCGATCTCCACGGGTCCGTCACCATCCTCCATCTCGGCCACGATGCCGGCCGCCACGTCGGCCTCCGGCATCGCCGGCGCCGCATCCACCACGCGGACGTGCAGGCCCGAAAACTCGCGGGCGATATTTTTGAAGAGTCCCGCCAGCGCGCCGCTCTCCACCGAGCCGATGGCACCGGCGAGCCCGAAATCACCGCCAAGTTCCGCCACGGCCGTCAGCGTCGAGCCGCCGAGATCGCCGGCCTTGCCGCGGAGAACGAGCCAGCGTTGGCAGGCGAAGAATGGGGCGGCGACCGTCGCCGACCGTTTTGCGAGCCAGCCGCCATGGGACTGCTGCCTCGGTGTGGCCACGATGAAATGCCGCACGGCGCCGTCAGCCTCGGCACGCTCGACGGCCGCGATCGCCTCCTCGGCGGAGCCGCAGTCCACGATGAGCGGACTCGCCCCCCGAGCGCGAACCGCACCGGCGAGCGAATCGGCCAGACGGCCACCACCCAGGATGAGCACGCGCGCGCCACGCATGCTGCGGGCGGCACGGATCGGACCGGCGTCACGCACCGTCAGGCCATACCGCCGGGTGATCGCAGCGACCTCGCTGCCGCCGGCCGCGGCAGGCGACCGAGTCTTCGGCACCGTCAGCCATGCCTCACCGACAGGATCCGTCGCGGCCCCCGCGAGCCAGTCGCGACCGGCTGGTCCACCGGCGCGGACCACGGGCTTGCCGGCGGCCGATCCCACGGCCATCCAGACGCACGTGGCCGAGAGCGATTCTTGAACGCTACCGGAAGCCAGCAGCACCGACACGAGCGCCTGCTCCGCCGCGACCGTGCCGTCCGCCAGCACCACGCGAGCCAGCGACGCACGCGGATCGCACTGGTGGAAGACCGCCGGAATCGACGCGACCTTTCCGGCAGCTGACACCTCGATGCCACCTCCACGGACGTTCGCCACGACGAGACCACATGGCCGCGTCGCCATGTGGGCGATCATCGCGTCCGCCTCGGCGATCGACCGGCACTCCATCACCACCCGTTCGACCGTGCAAGCCAACGACGCCTGCGACTCGCTGCCGTGTCTGCTCGTCGCGACGATCCCAGCGTCATTCCAGCCCACGACCGCTCCGGGCAATCCCCTGACGCCGATGAGTGTGCCGCGCAGGCCATTGGCCTCGAAGCGTCTCGCGGCGGGATCGGCATGGCGTCCGAAGCAGGCGAGCAGCCCGCGTGCATCCGCCGCGGCAGCGGCCGGCGCGACGACCATCACATCGCATCCGCCGAGCGCGGCCGCCGGATCGGCGAATGCGGCCCGGATGACACCGGCATCGACGCCAGCACCGTCGGCCACGCCGGCGAGTTCCTCGGCGATGGCGGGCTCGATCCCAGACGGCTGTCCCGCCAGCCCTACCGCGGCGCACTGCCGCGTCCAGAGATGGATGGCAGCCGCATGTTCCCGACCGCTTCGCAGGCCTCGCTCAAAGGCCTCGCTGCGGGCGTCGGCCCTCGAAGCCACGGCCACCGGAGCCGCGGCCGACGTTCCGCCGACGCGGGGCAGCATGTAGGCAAGCAGGTGACGCAGCGTGGGGAACTCGTCGAGCGACACGCTGTCGTCGGCGGTCAGACCATACTTCTGGCCAATCTCGCCAAACAGCTGCGCCTTGCGGATGCTGTCGATTCCAAGGTCGGACTCGAGGTCCGCATCCAATTCCACGATCTCGCGCGGATACCCCGTCTGCTCCACCACGAAGTCGATCAGGAAGGTTTCCAGTTCCAGTGACAGGGCGTCGGCGGCCTCCGCCGGCGCGGCCGGCGCGGCTGCCTGAAGCTGCGGGGCCGGCGTGGCGAGCGGAACCGACGGGGCGGCCACGGACGCGACTGACGTCCCGCCCACGCGGGGCAGCATGTAGGCGAGCAGGTGACGCAGCGTGGGGAACTCATCGAGCGACACGCTGTCGTCGGCGGTGAGACCATACTTCTGGCCGATCTCGCCGAACAGCTGCGCCTTGCGGATGCTGTCGATCCCGAGGTCAGACTCGAGGTCTGCATCCAGCTCCACGATCTCGCGCGGATACCCCGTCTGCTCCACCACGAAGTCGATCAGAAAGGTTTCCAGTTCAGTGGACAGGCCGTCCGCGACAGCCGCCGGCGCGGTCGGCGCGGCTGCCTGAAGCTGCGGGGCCGGCGGGGCGGTCACGGCCGCCGCTAACGTCCCACCCACGCGGGGCAGCATGTAGGCGAGCAGGTGACGCAGCGTGGGGAACTCGTCGAGCGACACGCTGTCGTCGGCGGTCAGACCATACTTCTGGCCAATCTCGCCAAACAGCTGCGCCTTGCGGATGCTGTCGATTCCAAGGTCGGACTCGAGGTCCGCATCCAATTCCACGATCTCACGGGGATACCCCGTCTGCTCAACCACGAAGTCGATCAGGAAGGCCTCGATCTCGGCGGCTGCCGGTCCTTCATGCACCGGCCGGCGTGGCAACCACCTCGACTTGCCGCCCGAGCGGGCGAGCAGGTCGCAGAGGGCATCGCGGGATGCCGCCGAGAGAATCGCGGCGTGATCGGCCACGGTGATTTCGAACAGATGCGTCGCACTGTCGAGGAACGCCTGCACGCCTCGGCTTCCCGCACCGGCCCGCATGAGCGGCGGTTCGACCCCTGATTCGACGAGCAGCGCAGCGACGGCGTCCTCCAGGGATGACGTCGGAGCCGAGGCCTCCCGTTCGGCAACCGGCCGCTCCTGCACGACGGCCGCGGGCCGACTGGCCGGCTTCGGCACTGGCTCGAGCACCTGCGTCGCGGCCGCGGCTCGCTGTAGCGCCGGAAACTCATGATGCAGATGACCGTTGCCGTTGCCATTACGGTTGCCATTACCGTTGCCGTTTCCATTCCGGTCCGCCTGTTCAGGGAGTGCGGCCGCGACCGGCTTCGCGACGCCGCGGGCAACTGCTCCGCCCGTGCGATTCCGTTCCCGCCGCCGTACCGTCGCATCGAACGACATGATCCGTCCCCGGGCTGGGGGCTCAGCGGCAGCGGCGCGGCCAGGAGCGGATGGTGCAGCGGCCGAGACCGTCTCCGGTCCGCGGATGGCGCCGGCGGCCGCCAGCTGCTCGCGCAGCCTGGCCAGGTATTCGCGGGGCGAGCGGCCCCGCTGGTCGAACTGCAGGTAGGTGACCCCCTCGCGACCTTCCAGAATCCGCCGTGTGAGACCGGTGAGCACGCCCGATGGCCCCACCTCCACGAACGTCCGCGCGCCCGCGGCATAGAGCTTCTCGACCACTGCCACCCAGCGGACGGTCTCGCTCATCTGGCGAATCAGGCTGTCATGGATGCCAGCCGAACCGGAGAGCAGCTCCGTCGTCGTGCTGCTGTAGGTCGTGATCCGCGGCGTTGCGATCGGCAGGCTACGGATGGTCGTCGCCAGTTCGTCCGCCGCGGCCGCGAGCAACGGCGTGTGGAATGGACTGGGCACGGCGAGCCGTTTCGACTTCACGCGCCGGGATTCGAGCATCACCTCGACGGCATCGACGACCCGGGCGGTGCCCCCCACCACGAACTGCTCGGGGGCGTTTTCAGCACACACCCAGACCTGCCCCGCGAACGGCTCGATCGCGGCCATCACCGTGGCACGATCGGCGATCACAGAAAGCATCGCGCCGTTGCGGGGCCCATGCCGCTCGACCGCCTCAGCGCGGGCCTTCGTCGCCCGCGCACCATCCTCCACGCTCCACGCCCCCACGGCGGCCAGCGACGGAAACTCTCCGAAGCTGTGGCTCGCGACGACATCGGCGGTGAAGCCCATCTCTTGGAGCACGCCCCAGGCGAGCAGGTCGCCCAGGTACATCGCCCACTGCGTGTCCCAGATTCTCGTACCCAGCCCGTTGTCGGGTCGCCAGGCGATCTCGGCGAGCGTCTCGCGGCCGGCCGCCCGCGCCATGCCGTCGAGCCTGCCGAGCACCGCGCGGGCCTCGGGCATCTCGTCGACGAGGCCGCGGAACATGTCGGTGTATTGCGAGCCCTGCCCCGGAAAAATGGCGGCCACGAGCGACCGCCCGGCGGCATGGGAAGCGGCCGCCCGCTGCGGCGACGGACTGCGGCTGGCCGCGTGTCCCGCGGGCCGCGGCCGCGCAGCCTCCGGCACCGCGAGGCCGTTGTCGATCACGGCATGGCCCACCTGCCGATCCTGGACCACGGTCACCGTTCCCACGCGGTAGCCTGCCGCATCCACGGCCCGCACCGGCGCGGCCGACCGGGCCGCTGACAGTCCATGCACCTGCGTGCGGTCCTGTGCGAGCGCCGCCGTCCCCGGGAGCACGCCGGCGGCCAGTGCCCGCGAAAGTTTCACGAGGCCGGCGGCGCCGGCCGCCGCCCCGACGTGTCCGATGAGCCCGTCGAGCGAACTGGCGACGACCGATTCCTCGGCGACAGCCGCGGCGGCGTAGTGCCCGCCGAGCACCGACAGTTCATCGCCGCTGTGCGCATGGCCTGCGTAGGTGGCCACCTCCACCGCGCCGACGGCAGCCGGATCGAGCGCCGCCCGCTCACACGCCTCGCGGACGACCCGGCGAGCCGCCTCGGCCGTCGAGCGGCCCGAGCCCACGGCCACGCCGCGGATCACGCCGCGGATGGTGTTGCCCGCCGCACGGGCGTCCGCCAGTCGTTTCAGCACGAGCACCACGGCCCCTTCGCCCGGCACGTCGCCCCCGGTCTTCCGCCCATCGAGCACCGAGACCGGCGCATTCGCCAGCAACTTGCCGAGCGAACGTCCTTCATAGGCCATCAGGTCCATCGACCGGTCGCCCGCGGCGCAGATCACCGCATCGCAGGCCCGCTCGCGGAGCATGTCGACGGCGGCGGAAAGGGCCGACAGGCTCGAGCAGTCACCCGAATCGAGCGCCAGGGCGCCGCCCATGAGATCGAACGTCTTGGTGAGCCGGCTGGCGAGCGTGCTGCTCGTGAAGCTGCCCGTTTCGTCGACGAGTGCCGGCAGCCGTTCGAGCAGTTTCTTCTCGTAGGCGGCGATGATCCGGTCGATCTCGGCGCTCGCCACGCCGCGCCTCGAGAGCGCGTCACGGAGGTAGCGGCCGGTCTCCGGAAGCCGCAGGCCCATCTGCAACTGGTTGGCGAACTCGCCGCCGAAGAGCGTGCCCACCACGACGCCGGTCCGCGTCCGCTCGAGCCCCGCCTGCGGCCCGCCCGCGTCGGCGATAGCGGCATCGGCGGCCTCCAGCAGCATGAACTGCAGCGGGTTGGCGGCGGCGATCTGCTTGGGCGGCACCTTGTGCCGCCGCCAGTCGTAGTTGAAATCGCGGACGAAGCCGCCTTGATCGGACACGGTGTGCCACGTCCGCGGCCCGGAGGCGTCGAGGGCCCGCGTCGCCCGCCAGCGTTCGGCGGGCACGGGGCCGATCGCCGTCTCGCCGCTCTCGAGCCGATCGAAGAACGCCTCGAGCGTGAGCGACCCGGGCAGCACGCAGCCGGCTCCCACGATCGCGATGGCGTCGTCATCAGGGGCCGACGCGGCCGTCGGGGCGGCGGGCCGCGCCGTCGGCACGTGCTCCGCGAGCGAAACGTGCACGTTGAGCCCGCCGATGCCGAACGCGTTGACAGCCGCGCAGCGGGCCGAACCGTCGGCATGGGCCGGCCAGGCAAGCGGCGCCTTCGGCACCGTGAAGGGGCCTTTCTGCCAGTCGAATTCGCGGTTCAGTTCGTCGCAGGTCGAGCCCGGCGGAATCAGGCCATGCTCCATCGCG
>JBILWX010000286.1:0-2649 GCA_044369655.1 Pirellulales bacterium | reverse complement strand
GTAGACCCGCATCTCGTTTTCCCAGTTGCCGAAGAAGAGCACGTCGCCGTCGGGCAGCGTCGCCACGGAGGCGTGGCAAAACTCGCCGCCGAGCTGATACCAGTGCTTCGCGATGCCGTCGAGGTTGGGATCATCGATCAGGCCGCCGGCATACAGGCCTTCCTGATCCCACACATAGGTGATGGCGAGGTTGGCCATGTTCCAGCCGCCGTTCACATCGAGCGCCACCACGCAGTCGTGAGCCACTCCCGCGATGCCCCGCAGGTTGTGACGAATCTGGCCCAACTGCCCTACCGTCCACCGCGGCTGGCCGGTGGCAGACCACTGCTGCATGAACGAATCCGCCGATGAACACCAGCCCGTCGTCCAGTCGTTGATAGCGGCGTAGAGCGCGCCGCTCTTCGTATCCTGCCCCATGAAGACCGACCAGCGGGTATCGGCGAAGTGGCCGGGATCGAACCGCTGCGGCATGACTGCAAAACGCTCGCCCTGCGGCATCGTGCCGTAGATCGGGCTGCCGGCGTCGTTCCAACTGGTCACCGCGAAGCGATTAACCCACCGCTCCTTGCTGTCGCCGGTCGCCATGAAGCAGCTGAAGTCGGCGGCGGTGTAGGGCATCCAAGCGTTCGCAATGCCTCCTCCGTAAAAAGTCACCTCCGCCTGCTGCGGCAGGCCGTCGCCATCGGCGTCGTTCCACTGATAGCCGGCCTGATAGGAGTTATTCTTTCCGGCCCAGTCCTTGAGGAATTGCGGCGAGTTTCTGACGAGGCCGCAGACCGTGGCGGGCACGAGCTTCCAGTTCTTCTCATCCACCTTGAGGATCGTGGACAGCGTTTCAATCGCGAGGTAGGTGGCCCCGCCATGCTTGTAGACGCGGAAGTAGCCGCCCTCGTTCCAACTGTCGCCCACCAACCCGTCGGCCAGACCCTTGTAGCGGTAGCAGGAATGGATGGTCCAGGATTTGCGCTCGTAGTCCACGAGCACCCGCATCACCCAGCCATACTGTGATCCCACCCACATCACGTTTGGGTTGTCGCCCTCGGGGGCGGCATGGGGTGCCCAGCGTTGGCCGCCATACCATTCCCGCACGACGGAGCCGTCGGCTGCGAAGTGGGCGGTGCGGCGTGGCGCGGCCGTAGCTTCGGTCACATAGAAGCCGCCCTTTCCATCGGCGCAGAGATCGGCAAAGCCGGCGAAGCTCCGCTTGGCCGCGTCGTCATAGAGCCCGTCCTTCCGGCCTCCCCTCTCGCCGTATGTTTTGAGCAGGGCACCGGCAGCCGAGAACCGCTTGATCTGCTGCGTGCCGGCTTCATAGACGAGCAGTTCACCTGAGGCGTGATCGACATCGAACCGCCCCGGCTTGTCGAGGCCGGTGACGACTTCGATCGGCGTCTTATTCGCTTGCGACAGCTTCACGATCCGGTCGCCGGTGCTGACGAAGACCGTGCCGTCGGCGGTCACCGCGACTCCGGCCGGCGTTGGCACCTCCGCCGCATCGACTAGCGACCCCTTCTGCGGGTCATACCAGCGGAGGGCATTTCGCTTTTCGTAGGCCACGACCAGCACGCCCGCATGCGAGTCCATGTCGCTGGCGTCCATGTCGTCATTCGCAGGATCCCATTGCACGTCGATCATCACGGGTTGCTCGCCAACGGCTGTGCCTGCGACGGTTCGCTTCGCCAGCCTCCCTGTTGCGGCGTCGTAGACATAGAGCAGTTGCTTCCGTTGCTGCGCTGGCGCGATGCGGCCATCCGTGGTCTTCACATGCCCGAGCATGAAGACCTCACCGCCATCAATGGCCAGACTCAGTGCCCCATCCCACGGCCGGGGGTGCAGCGTGGTCCAGAGCCGCGATGCGCCGTCGGGCGTCATCTTCAGCATGCAGGTCTCGATGTTTTCAGTCGTATGGGCCGAGACATAGATCCCGGTTTCATCCACGGCGATGCCGAAGGGCGAATTGTGCGTGCCGGGCCCGCAGGCGGTTCGCCAGTCGTTGCCTGGCGGGTAGTTCGACCCGAGGCTCATGAGATAGGTTGCCTTGAAGCCCGGCGTCTGCAGGAGCTTCCAGGTGTAGTCGCCGGCCGGCAATGCGTTGCCATCGCGATCGAGGCCGTCCCAGACGAGGCTGTGCTTGCCGGCATCTTGAGCCGCGGCGTGGAGCAATTCGCGGACGAGCCGTCCGTCAGCGTCATACACCGCCGCCGACACCCGCCCGGCATCTTCGAGCGTGTAGGGCACGACCTCCGCCGCGGTTGCCGCGTGGGCGAGCGAGAGCAGGAAAAGGTGGCAGGCACCAAATATGGGCAATCTGCGCATGGCCGTCCTCCGTGTCTTCCCACATTTGGTGGCTGGCACCTTTTTTAACTTTTTTTCATGGTCGCGCTATCGACAAGAAGCCCCCGGCGGGAGCCGGGGGACTCGGTTGGGAACAACGGCCCACTTGCCATGCAAACCCGGGATCGCCCAACGAGCCAGTGTCCCCGGGCTTCCGCCCGGGGCTTTTGGTCCATTGTCATTCGACACTCGCTTCGCCCCACTCCTTGGGCTCGAGCCGCGATTCGTTCGGGATGTCGTCCACGACGTTCGCCGAGAAGCTGTTGTTGGAGAGATACGCGCGGCGGACCGCCTTCCCCACGCCCTGGGCGTTGC
>JBILWX010000040.1:0-29286 GCA_044369655.1 Pirellulales bacterium | reverse complement strand
TCGTAGCTTGGGGATGATCTGCTCAGCCAGTTCCTTCTTTCCGCGTGGCATTGGTTGCCTCCCTTGGTTTGCTCCACCCCCAGATTCTCTCTCTGGAAGCGGTGCCGTTTAAGGGGGGCAGGTCAGTAATCGGAGGAACGATTGGACCGTCATCCGCCGTCCTGTTGGTGTATGCCCTACTCAGCACTGGCAGAACATCGGGATGATTGATCGGACATCTCCGCTGGCCTTGATTCTTATTGCGTCGCAGCTTCGGTGAACGGATTGTCAGCTGGAGGTTTTCCCAGTCCACATCCTTCCATGTCAGTGCATTGATCTCACTCGGAGCTCGCAAGCCCAGATACCTCAGCAACACGAAGCGTATCTGGTCTTCTTCTGTCTGAATGCCGTTCCAGATTCGCAGGGTTTCCTCCGGACTGATGTGCTTCCACTTGGTCAGGTCCGGACGTACCGCCTTAGGAAAGTCTTTGCCTGAAAAAGGATTTCGGGAGATGATGCCGTCATCGACCGCCCTGGCCATGATCTGGCTGGCATACGCGAGAGTCCTTCGGGCCGTGGAGTTCTCCGCCAGCTGTTCCTTCTCGATCAGCCACTTTGCGAAACTGAGAGCATCGGTTTTGTCGATCTCACGTATGTCCTTGGTTCGTCCG
Organism: Pirellulales bacterium; assembly: GCA_044369655.1. Classification (GTDB taxonomy): domain Bacteria; phylum Planctomycetota; class Planctomycetia; order Pirellulales; family UBA1268; genus CAMCQY01. The sequence continues at coordinate 28,636 of JBILWX010000040.1, read as the reverse complement.
AAGAATCGCTCCATTCGCCGAGCTGCATCAGTGAGCTTTCTCTCGGTCTCGCCAGTCTTTGACGCGATGACTCGACTGGCGTAGGTGCCTAGCTGTGCTTCGTCCGCCTTGTCCGGCTGTTCGTCGAAGGACACGCCCAACAATCGAAGTTTGTCCGCAAGCTTCTTGCCATGACTTTGGACATACGCGATGTCTTGGGGAAAGAACCCGAGATTCCCAAGTTGGCTCTGAACCAACCGTTGGGCCACTCGCTTGAAGGTTCCCACCTCTTCTTTCGTGGTACAGGCCGGAAATTTCATGTTCACGCGGTTGCCGTGAACACCTCGCAATTGGACTCGTTTTGATTTGCTCATCATTTCTCCTCTTCAGATTTTTGTGTTGCTATTTGTGTTGTATTTACCGGGATTGTTCAGGAAATCCATGACCACTGAACGGGACCAACGGCGATTCCTTGCACCCAGTGGGAGCGGCTCCGGCACCCTTCTCTCCGCCAACAGTTTTTTGAATGTATTTGGGCTGATTTTCAGCATTTTCATAAAATCGTCGGCTTTGATCGTCTGATTTTCTTCTGATCCTGCATCATTTTTCATGTCGAGATCTCCAGTGTTTTCCTTGCTTTGTTATGAGCGTTCATTCTACAACAAAAGACCCGTTTTGTCAACGTCGCCGGGCCGAAAAAAACCTGTTTTCCACGCGATTTCATGTGGTTATAATCATGCGACCAAAAGCAAGAGATCTCCGTGAGTCACCCGAAACCATCACGCGCCGCCTCCCATCTCCAGGCGGTGAGCAGAGCGTTGGTTCGGGAGCGGCAGGTCCGAGCCTGGGCGAAAGAGTTGGCGGACAAGATCGCCAGCCTTCAGAAACAGCGGCAGACCGCAGATCGGGAACTGGCAGCCCTCCAAGAGATTCTGGACGCCGATCCGGAAGTGACCGTCATTGCTCGCCGGATGATGCAAAAGGCGGTTCCCGCAGCAGGCGGGAGAAGCGCCGGGGTCGCCATCCCCAATCCCAGATACGTCACAGCGGATGCCAAACGGGAGTTGCTCACGAAGATCCTGCACGACCACCGTCAGGAGAACCCCGAAGCCCAGGGAATGAGCTATTCCGCCATCAGGCAGGTCCTTCAGAGCCGATACGGGATAGAAACGGCTTCCGCTGGCTTGTTTTTCAGAAACGAGCTGAAAGAATGGAAGAACGTAGGCGGAAACAAGAACAAAAGCGTGGTGCTCAAGTTCGGGTAAATTCGGGTTCGAGAGTCCTGAAAAGAGTCCCACGACGAAGTGAGGCTGTTTTCCAAGGGTTACTGAGTCCTATATCGCCCACTTTTTCTCTTCTTGCGACGGCGGCCGGCCGCGCTGGTGCTGGCGTGACCACCCCCCAGTTGCAGGAGATTCTTGTAAAGGACTTCCGGTTGCCTATCGTGGACCGCGAGCCCGTTTCCAAAGATTGATTATCCACACCGACACTTTTCCCGGATTCATACCAACCGATGACTGAGAAGAAACCGACGGCCGACACCAAGAAACCTGCCAAGGACGTGAACAAGTCGGAGGAAATCCGCACGCTGGCCCGGTCCATGCAGGAGAAGGGCGAGAAGCCCCGGCCGGTCGTGATCATCGCCGCCCTCAAGAAGCAGGGCATCGTCGTCTCCTCGCCGCAGGTGAGCATGGTGCTCAAGCGGATGGGCTTCCGGCCCCGCAAGCGTCGCAAGAACGGCAGCGCGAAAGAGACGGTCGGTGTGGCGGTCGTGCGGAAGCCGGCGGCCGGCCGCTCGGGCAGCATCTCGATCGAGGAACTGCTCGCGGCGAAGAAGGTGGTGGCCCAGCTGGGCGGCACCGACCGGGCGCTCGCAGCCATCGCGGCACTCAAGCGGTTCGAGTCGTAACAGGGCGTGAGGCCGCGCTCATGCGACCGTTTCGCATCCCACCACCGCCGCCCGGCATGCCGCGGCGCATGCGTGGATGGTACGTGCTCCTCGCCACGGTCGCGTCCGCGATCGTCGCCGCGGTGCCCATGTGCCCGCTGCACGATCCGCAGGGAAGACCGCTGTGGCGGGTGGAGTTCGTGCACGATGGCGACACGGTCACCTGCATCGACGAGGCGAACAAGCCGCAGAAGATCCGGCTCGTGGGCATCGACAGTCCGGAACTCAGCCAACCCTTCGGCCGCGAGGCCAGCAACGCCCTCCGGCACAAGCTCGCCGCAGGCCGCGTGCGAGTCGACGGCGATGCCCGCGACCAGCACGGACGGCTGCTGGGCACCCTCTGGGTCGATGATCGAAACATCAATCGTGAACTGGTCGCCGACGGTTGGGCCTGGGTGTTTGGCGGGTTCAATCCGGATCCTGATCTGCTCGACGCCGAGACGGCGGCCCGAACGGCCCGCCGCGGCCTCTGGTCGGATCCCCGGGCTCAGGCACCCTCCGACTGGCGACGCGACCACCCGCCGCACCGCTGATGACGGACCTTCCCCCCGGCTCCAGGAAGGGAATTGCCTCCCAGTGCCTTGACTTGCTCCGCATACTTCCGGCGGATGCAACCTTGGTTTAGTGTGCAGTTCATGGCAAGCCCCCGGGACATCGTCATCACAGGCGTCGGAGTCGTGTCGCCTATCGGCATCGGCTGTACCGCCTTCTGGGCGGCGCTTGTCGCCGGCGTGAACGGCATCCGTCCGATCGACCTGTTCGATGCCAGTGGTCTGCGCACCCCCTACGGCGGACAGATTCCCGACTTCGATCCAAAGGTGTATGTCCGACCGCGCAAAAGCCTCAAGGTGATGAGTCGCGATATCCAGCTGGGCTTCGCCGCCGCCGACCTCGCCATGGCCGATGCCGCGCTGGCCGCCGGGGACCTGGAGCCGGAGCGGTTCGGCGTCGTCATCGGCGGCGACATGATCTATGCCGACATCGAGGATTTGGAGCTCACCTACCGTCGGTCCGTGCACGACGGCCGGTTCGACTTCGGACGCTGGTCCGAGGCGATTCAGGAGGAAACCCATCCGCTCTGGCTGCTCAAGCATCTGCCGAACATGACCGCCTCCCATATCGCGATCGCGCACGACGCCCGCGGCCCCAACAACTCGATCGTGCTGGGCGACGTGTCGAGCCTGCTGGCCATCGGCGAGGCGGCCAGCATCATCCGCCGGGGCTGGGCCGACGTGATGCTCACGGGAGGCACGGGCTGCCGCCTCCACCCGACGGCACTCGTGGCCCGGGGTGAGGCCGTTCTCTCACGGCCCGTCGACGACTACCATCGGGTCTGCCGGCCCTTTGACCGCGACCGCGACGGCATGCTCGACGGCGAGGGTGCGGCCGTGTTCGTGCTGGAATCGCGCGAGCATGCCGACCGCCGCAAGGCGAGGATCCGCGGCCGACTCCTCTCCAGCGCGAGCCGCTGCGAGCCCCGTGTCCCCCGGCGACCACGGACCGGTTCTGCGTTGCGACAGGCGATCCGAGCTACGCTCGATGCGGCCGGCCTGACAGCGGAACGGCTCGGGCACGTCAACGCGCACGGCATCGGCACGCCCGAGTCGGATCGCCTCGAAGCAGCGGGTATCGTCGCCGAACTCGCCGCGACGCCGGTCACGGCGCCGAAGAGTTTCTTCGGACATCTTGGGGCCGGGGGCGGAGCCGTGGAACTGGCCGCCAGCGTGCTCGGCCTCGAGGTGGGACTCGTGCCGCGGACGCTCAACTACGAAACGCCCGATCCCCTCTGCCCGGTGAACGTGGTGCGTGACGAGCCGGTCGCGGGCCGCCCCGGCACGGCACTGGCCGTCAACCTCTGCTCGATGGGGCAGGCGGCCGCGGTGCTCGTCGCGGCCGAGTGACGGCGCATACCCGTTGCAACGGCTCACCACGAGCCTTCGACACCCATCGACAGGCCGTTGTAGAAGACCTGGCCGCCACCGTCGATCGAGTTGGGCCGCACATTGTCGAGATTGAACTGTCGCGTGGCGGTGGCTATGCCCGCCACCCAGAGGAAGTCATAGCCGACCTGCACCGCGAAGTTCGGGGTCACCTGCCAGCCACCGAGGAGCGTCAGGTCGCCGATGAAGCCCGGCCCGATCTGATCGCCGGCCTGCCGCCAGGAAAAACTGCCGCGGGCAACCGTCGCTGTCGATGGCGTCGGCGGCAGGGTGTTGATGCCGGCCGCCTGCTGCTGGTTGGCGGCGAAGCTGATCGCCGGCGTCACCCGGCCACGGAGCCCCCAATAGTAAAATTCGTTCTTACTGATCAGTTCGCCGCCCAGGTTCAAGCCCCACAGCCAGTTCTGCGTCTGGATATCGTAGGCGCCGCCGAACAGTCCCGACGATGCACTCGGCCGGCTGCTGGTGAAGGTGAAGGTCTCATCCACGTTGGCCACCCGCGTGCCGATCAGCACCGCCGGCAGCCAGCCCCGCTCCGCCCGCTTTGACCAACCGCCGTTGGGAGACATCACCAGCTGATCCCGGCCCAGCCGGCGGTTCAGCTTGTAGTTCAATTCCATGCTGTTGTAGTTGGAGCCGATCGTGGATTCGTACGTCTGTGCATAGGTGAAGCCTGGCAATCCGGGCAGGATGGTGCCGGCTAGCGGCGTCACCAGGTACGAATTCGGTATGGCGTTGTAGCTGTCGCGCACGAAGAAACTCAATCCGCCGTAATACGTGAATTCGATCGACTGGTCCCGATCGAGATAATCGCGGCCGAGATGCTCGCCGATCGTCAACCGGGCACCCGGAACGAGATCCCATGGGATGCCCGTCGTGACAAAGGTGCCGGCAAGGTTCGTCCGCTGAGAGGGGTTGATCGGGCCCACGACGTTTGGGTCGTAGCCCATCACGCGGCGATAGTTGCGGCTGCGGCTCATCATGAGCACTTCGGCTGAACCATACCATTGGCCGCTGGAGAACCACTTGCCCGAGCTGTCCTCGGAAGGCATCTCGTCGAGTTCGAACTCCTGCACGCGCAATCCGTCGGCGGCGCGGGATGACACCTCGTCGAGCCACTCCGGATCGACCATTTCCTCGCCACCGACCGCTTCCGGCGTCGCGAGCAACTCCGCTCCGTCGACGGGCGGCTCGCCGGGAGTCTGGCTGCCGGGCAGCACCATCTCCAGGATCGGTCGTTCCTGGAGCAGGGAAGTCTCCCCCTGCGCCCCGATGGCACCCGCGACCAGCGACAAGCACAGTGTCAGCCGCAGCAGGTTTCTCTGCAGCAGGCAGCGCACAGACCACGGCGTTGCCGTGGTCGTCACGAGACCGGCATGGTCGGAAAACGGGATGGCGGACCGGAAAATCGTCATAGGTGCTACTTTCCATCGTCATCCTCCCAATCGCTTCCACAGTCAATTTCCGAGCCTTCTCCGGCATCTTGCCCTGCCTTCCCAGCTTTCCCGAACGCGGTGGCGTTCGGACGTCATTTTCGGCACAACCGTCCGCGGCGGGATTGGGCTGAAAATTGGCCGCCGTGGCATTCGATGACCATGGGGGCCGGTGGATCCCGGCTCTGGAGGAGTCGATGCGGGTCAAACGACATCACCTGCTGCTGGGGGGACTGCTGCTGTTCTTCGCCGGCGTGCAGTTCCGACTCGTGGAGTCGTTCACGCTCAGCGAACGCTCGAGCCACTTCGTCTCCGCGCAGCTCGGCACCAAGGGCGGACTGGAGCCGCAAACGCTCTGGCAAAACATGCCCTCCCGAAAAGTCGTGAAGCCGCCCCGCTGGCTGGGACTGGCGCTGATGTCAGTGGGCTCGGTGCTGACGCTCAAGAGCCTGTCGATGAAAAACGCCGGCTGACCGCCGGGGCCGACTTCGCCAGGCCGGCGGCCTACGCCACGACGTCGCGGATGACCTGCCCGTAGACATCCGTCAGCCGCATGTCACGGCCGCTGAAGCGATAGGTCAGCTTCGTGTGGTCGATGCCCATGAGGTGCAACATCGTGGCATGGAGGTCGTGGATCACGAACTTCTTCTCGACGACCCGGTAGCCAAAGTCATCGGTGGCCCCCGTGATGGTGCCCCCCTTCACGCCGCCTCCGGCCATCCAGATGGAGAAGGCCTGCGGGTTATGGTCGCGGCCGTCCGACCCTTGGGCAAACGGTGTCCGCCCGAATTCACCGCCCCAGACCACGAGCGTCGAATCGAGCATCCCACGGTCCTTCAGATCACGGATCAGGGCCGCGATCGGCTGATCAACCGCCCGCGCGTTGTTGGCGTGCCCCTCGCGGAGTTTCTGGTGCTGGTCCCAGCGGTCGGCGTTGATCGACGGGCACGTGAGCTCCACGAACCGCACGCCCCGCTCCACCATCCGGCGCGCGAGCAGGCACTCGGTGCCAAAGATCTGCGTCGGCTTGTACTCGGCCTCGAGTCCATAGGCCCGTTTCGTTTCCGCGGATTCGCCTGACAGGTCGAGCAGGTCGGGCACCTCCGTCTGCATCCGATAGGCGAGTTCCTGGTTGGCGATGGCGCTTTCGAGCGCATCGGGCGGGCTGCCACCGGCCGCGATTCGCTCCGCAAACCCTCGGTCAAGACGGCGGGTGAACTCGAGCTTCGCGACCTGCTGGCTCGCCGACTGCTCCTTCGGCTTCACGTTGGCAAGCCCCGTGGCATTCGGCTTGATGACCGACCCCTGGTAGGTCGCCGGGAGGAAGCCGTTGGTGAAGTTGTCGAGACCGCCCACCGGAATCAGTCCGCCATTGATCACCATGTAGCCGGGGAGTTCGTCGTTTTCGCTGCCCAAGCCGTAGGTCGTCCACGCCCCCATGCTCGGCCGGCCCTGCAGCCCCGAGCCGGTATGGAGAAAGTAGTTGGCATTGGTGTGTTCAGGGAATTCGCTCGTCATCGAGCGAATGATCGCCAACTCGTCGACGACCGATCCCATGTGCGGAAAGAGATCGCTCACCGGGATGCCGCTCTTGCCATAGGGCGTGAACTTCCAGGGACTCGGCAGCACCGTGCCCACGTTGTTGAACTGCGTGGCATCGACCTTGAAGAGCGTGTGCGGATCCTTGCCGGCATACTTTTCGAGTGCCGGCTTCGGGTCGAAGCTGTCGACCTGCGACACGCCGCCATCCATGTAGAGGAAAATGACGCTGGTCGCCTTGGCCGGATGGTGAAGGGCCGGCAGGACGCCGGTCGATGCCGCTCGGGCGGCGTCACGGGCCAGCAGCGCCGCCGCCGCCACGGCCCCAAATCCGCAACTGCTCGTCCGCAGCATCTCCCGTCGCGACAGGGCCGCGGGCCGGCAGCGACCGCAGTGGTGTGACGTGGCACTCATGGCACGAACATGAATTCCTTGGTGTTGATCAGGGCGTGGGCGAAGTCCGCCCACGTGGCCTCGTGCCGCGGCTGGCTAGCGAACGAAACGCGATGCTGCACGGCCTGAGCGTTGAGAAACTCGATCGCGGCCGACCGTTCCGCGGCGGTCGGCCCCCGGCCAAACGCCGCCCGGTACATCCCGTCGATCCGGGCCTCGGTCGTGAGCGACTCGTCGGCGATCGTCTTTTTGGCCCAGAGAACAGCCTGTTCCTTCACGAACGGATCGTTCATGAGCGTGAGCGCCTGCGCGGGGACATTGGTCACGTTGCGGCGGCCCATCGCCTGAAACGGTACCGGCATGTCGAAAGCCAGCAACAAGCTCGGCAGGAAGTTGCGGCGAATCCTCGTATACATGCTCCGCCGGCCGGCACCATCGAGCGGCCCACTGCTTGGCTTGCCTCGGCCGTCGTGAAATTCGGTAATGAACACCTCCACGCTCGGGCCGCCCAGCGTGCGGTCGAGCCGGCCGGACACGGCGAGGATCTTGTCGCGGACGGCCTCCGCTTCAAGCCGCCGTAACGGATGGTGATGCAGCAGCAGGTTGAGGGGGTCTTGTTCCACCGCCTGTGGATCGCGGTGGCTCGTCATCCGCCACGCACTGCTCGTGACGATCTCCCTCACCAGTCGCTTGATGCTCCAGCCTTCCTCGCGAAACCGCACCGCGAGCGTGTCGAGCAGGGCCTGAGCCAACGGGTCGGCGGCCGCTTCGCCGAGCTTTCCGAAATTGTCGGTGGTGGGCACGAGGCCACGGCCGAACAGATGGTGCCAGATGCGGTTGACGATCACGCGGGTCGTGAGTGGATTGGCGGCATCGAGCACGCGGTTGGCCAGTTCCCGGCGTCCCGAGGAGTGCGTCGGCCACGCGGGCTGGCTCGGCCCGTCGATCGCCTCGAGAAACCGTCGCGGCGACAGGTCGCCGCGACGGGCCGCCGAGCCCTTCAGGAGCACATAGTGATCGATGCCGTTGCCATCGAGGATGGCCGGCGCCGTGGCCGACTGGGGCCTTACGTCGGCGAGGATCGCATCCCGCTCCGCGGCCAGCGCGATCCCCTCGTCCACGGCCCGCTTCGCGCCGGGGGTATTCCAATCGAACCCGGGATCGGCCAGGAGCCGATTGACGGCCGCTGGAAGCTGCGGATCGCTCCGCCGCGGCTGCTCGAGGGCAGCCACGGTCTCGGCGACCGAAACGGCGCCCGTGACCGCCGCATACTCCACGTGGACGATGTGACCATTCTCCCATTTCAGATCCTTCCGCAGATCCTGGCGGATCCATTTCCACTCGTCGCCCGTGTTGACCGTCATGAGATGCGACCCGTAGATCGGCCCGCCCTGCAGCAGCAGGTGGCCATCGACCACGACGAAGATCTGCACGTGGCCGCGGACGCGGTGCCAAATCACGCCGTCTTTGACCGACACCTTGGGCGTTCGCAACACGCGGCCGGCGCGGTCGACGTCGCCCAGCGGCGGCGTGTCGCGTTCACCGGTCGACTTCGTCCTGGCCCAGACGGCATCACTCCGCGCATGGCCGAGCGGCTCGACCCGCAGTTGGCGGGCACGTCCCTCGACGGCGGGCACGAGTATCGGCTCCCCCGCCGGCACGGCCGACAGGCCCCAGGCAGCGGCATCGACGATGATGCGGGTGGAGGCATCGCCGCGCGTATAGTCGGCGATCACGGTCTCGCCGGAAGCCGGCGGAGAGTCGTCAGGCCGGGGCAGGGCCTTGGCCAGGCTCTCTCCTGCCGACCCGAGCGCAGCTGTGATCAGCGGCTCGAGCCGGCGACGGGCGTCGTTATCGGCGGCATCGAGCCTGCGGGCGACTGCCCGGTTGGCCTCGAGCGTCTCGAAGGGCACCTGTCGGTAGCTGCTCGACATGAGCATGCCGGCGAGGGCGTAGTAGTCTTCGTTGGAGATGGCGTCGAACTTGTGATCGTGGCAGCGGGCGCAGCCGAGCGCCAGCCCGAGAAAAGCCTTGCCGAAGGTGTCGAGACAATTGTCCATCCGGTCAGCCTCGTCCTGCGCGATGTCGACCGGCCCGTGCACTGCCTCGCCCAGAAACCAAAACCCCGTGCCGACGACCGACGCGTTCGCCCCGGTCTTCGCATCGATCCGCGGCCGCTCGATGAGATCGCCGGCAATCTGCTCGCAGACGAACTGGTCGTAGGGGAGGTCGTCGTTGAACGCCTTCACGACCCAATCACGATATTGCCAGGCATTGGGGATGATGTAGTCGAACTCATGGCCCCGGGTCTCGCCGTAACGGACCACGTCGAGCCAGTGCCGCCCGAACCGTTCGCCATAGTGGGGCGAGGCGAGGAGCTGGTCGACGTAGCGGTCGAAGGCATGCGGGTCGGGATCACCGGTCACCCGCGCGACATCGGCGGGAAGTGCCGGCAGACCGGTGAGAATCTCGGCCGCCCGCCGCACGAGCGTCTCACGGGAGGCTTCAGCCGCCGGCTCGAGCCCCGCCGACTCGAGCCTCGCCAGCACGAAGCGGTCGATATCGTTCCTGCACCAGGCGGCGTTCGTGACCGCCGGCGCGGGCGTGATCCGCGGCGGATGCCAGCACCAGTGTTCGGCCTTTCGCTTCGCGAGATCAAAGGCCTCGACGCCACTCTTCGCGGTGCCGGCTGGCGTGCCGTCGTCCGGCCACGGCAGGCCGCGACGAACCCATTCCTCGATCGTCTGGATCGCCGCCGCAGGCAGTTTGCCGTCGGGCGGCATCTGCAGATCGCCGTCATAGCGGACTACCTTCACGAGCAGGCTCTCTTCGGGCTTGCCGGCGACGGCGACGCCCTCGGCCGCGAGAAAATCGTGATGCGAATCGAACGACAGCCCGCCCTCTGGGTCGCCTGCTATTGCCGAATGGCACTCGGCGCAGTGCTGCACGAACAGCGGCCGCACCTTCGCTTCGAAGAATTCGAGGTCTTCTGCGCGGGCCTGCGTGCCCTCGCGGCTACCCGTCACCGCCTCGGCCCGGACTCCGTTGGCTGTGCCAAGCACCCCGAGCAGGGCCCCCGCGGAGACCCCGAAAGAGACCGCTGCATAGACCGCCGCCACGAGCCATGCCTGGAAGGGCTGCCGGCGACGACACTTGAATGGGCTCGAGTTCATCACTGCCCAAACTCCCACCAACGCGAACCGAACCGCTGCATTGTATCTCGGCACACGCCCCGCAGGAGCGGCGGGAAGGATTGCCTGCCGGATCCGAAAATCACCGCAGCGGCGGCCACGGCACGGCAACGCCATCCACGGCCAACACCTGGAAATGGTGGACATTCGGCACGTCCGCCTGCCACTTCCAGACGATCTGCTTGTCGGCCGCCACCTCCACCAGCCGCACGCCTTCCTTGCCGATCCGGTAGCTGGCGATCATCGTGTTGCCACTGGGCAGCCGCTGGATGCCGCAGGCATCGTTGATGGCGTCTGCCGTATCGGCAGCTGTGACCTCCCACCGCAGCTTCCCGTCCCTGCCGTACTCGACCACGCGGTTGCCGTTGGTGAGCCCCGCGAGGATGCCGCCGTCGGCCAGGGCAATCGCCGTGAAGGGCCAGCTGTTGATGTTCACGTCGCCGGCCACGTGCGTGTCGATGCGGGCGAGTTCCTTGCCGGTGGCGCCGTAGCGGATGATTGCGAAGTCGAGCAGGTGGGGCACGAGATAGGTGCCGTCGGCCTGCTTCCGCGCCATCCTCGACTGCATGTGGGCGTTTTGCTTTTGGCACGCAAGTGGAAATTCGACTTTCACGCTGCCGTCGGCGCCGATCTCGAGGAGCCGGGGATTCGGCCCGGCCTCCGTCAGCACGTAGGTCCCCTCGGGCGTCTTCTGGATGCTGTTCACCTCGTCCTGCGTGCCGTCGTACCGCCAGACGATCTCGTCGGCGCTCCCGTCCCTCCCCCGCTTGATCTCGACCGCCGCGCCCTTCGGGGTGCTGCCCCCCTTCGACACGGCCAGGAGCACGTTGCCGTTCGGAAGCACCCAGCCTTCGCGGGTGCCGGCCGGCCACCACCACTCGACCACACCCTCGGGATGATCGGTCGTGATGTCGACGATGGTGGTCCGGCCTCCGCAGACGAGGATCCGCCGCGAGCCGCCCGTCCCTTCTGCTGCATGGGTGCGGTCCCACGTGCAAGCAACCACGCCGACCACGAGCAGCGACACGAAAAACACCCCTGGCCACGGAAAGAATCCGGCACGATGGCAGTGCATGGGTCGAGTCCTCCGGGAATGTGACGCTGCCACACTAGCACGTCCGCGGCCGCCGCCGGTTATGCGTTCCTGCCGAAACCGTTGCCGAAATCAGACAGGCGAACTGGCAGACCGGCATCCCAGGGCTGTTCCGACCCACGGTAGACTGGTGGAATCATGATCGCACGTCAGTCACGCAACCGGGTCGTCTCCGCGCCACCAGCACGCGACGTGCCGCGCGTTTCCGGCCGCCGCGTGGCGTTGCTCGTGGAAACGTCGAAGGCGTTCGGACGCGGCGTGCTGCGCGGCGTGAGCCGCTGGCTGCGGGAGCACGAACCGTGGAGCCTCTACGCCGACGAGCGCGGCTTCGAGGAAGGCGTGCCACCGGGGCTGGAGACCTGGCGGGTTGATGGTGTCATCTCTCGCGTGCCGCGGGACCGCCTACCGGCGGCCTGGCGGCGGGGGGAGGTGCCGCTGGTCTCGCTGCGGTGGGAGGAAGGCAACGGCCCGTCGCCCGGCATCCATGCCGACGAGGCTGCCATCGCCCGGGCCGCCGCCGACCACCTGCTCGACCAGGGATTCTCGCAGCTCGTCTTCTGCGGGGTCCGCACCCGCTGGTCACGGCTGCGCGAGGAGGCCTTCGCTGCGCACGCTGCCGCCCGCGGCGCCCCGGTGCACGTCTTCGACTCGCCGCAGGCCAGCCGGGTGGGCATGTGTGTCGACGACGTGCCGGCCATCGCCCGCTGGATCGAGTCGCTGCCGCGGCCGGTCGGCATCATGGCGGCCTACGACGTCAGGGCGCTGGAGGTCCTCGATGCCGTACGTTCGCTCGGACTCGCATGCCCCGACGACGTGGCCGTGATCGGCGTCGATGACGACGAGGTGCTCTGCAATTTGGCGTCACCGAACCTCACGAGCGTGAATCAGAACCTGGAATGCATCGGCTACGAGGCGGCCAGGCTGCTCACCGCCCGCATGAACGGGGAGGCCGTCACGGCGGAGAGCGTGTTCGTACCGCCGCTGGGCGTGAGCGTCCGCCGCAGCACCGACATCCTGTCGGTCGACGACCCCGACGTGCGGCTGGCCCTGCGACTGATCCGCTCGAAGGCCTGCGACGGCCTGACCACCGAGCAGGTAGCCGACGTGACGAGCCTGTCGCGGCGATCGCTCGAACGGCAGTTCTCGCGGGCGATCGGCCGCTCGCTCCACGACGAGATCATCCGCACGAAACTGCTCACCGCCCGCCGGCTGCTCGCCGACACCGATCTCAAGCTGGCGGCGATCGCCGTCCGGTGTGGCTTCGCCCATGCGGCGCAGCTGTGTACCGTGTTCAAGAAGACCTTCGGCCTCACGCCCACGGAGCACCGCCGGCAGTGCCAGCCGTGGACCACTCCGCCGGCATGAGGAAATCACAGGCGGGAGCAGTCCTGTTCGCCACGGAATGTGCAGGCGGCCCGCATTCCCTTGCGTGCGCTGCGGGCTTGGATGAAGAAGGGTTCCGTGCTAGCTCGGGGCTTCGGTGACAGCTGCGACCCCTTTTTGAACAGCCCCCGCAGGCCGCGTTCAATCCGGTAGAATGCCGTCGATGAATCATTCTGAGAGCGAACTCGAGGTCAGATTCCGCGCGGTTCAGGACGCCCTGCCTCCGCATGTCCGCGTCGCCCGGGCAGCCGCCATGTTCGCATGGGCTCGCGACCTGATCGGCAGGGAAATCGTGGCCCGCACCGGGCCGCTGTCCGACGCTCGGCTCAAGTGGGAGATCGCGCTGCGCCTGTACGGCTCCGATGCTGCGTCCCGCGCGATGATTCAGCGGATGCTCGACCATGTATCCGCCTGACATTTTCCGGAACACGCTGTCGCGACTCGTGGCCATCCTCCAGTGCCACGGTGTGCGGTTTCATTTGACCGGTGGCATTACCAGCGTCGCCTACGGCGAGCCGCGGATGACGCAGGATGTCGATGTCGTGGTTGACAATGCCGCTGTTGCACGAGCGATGGATCGCTTCATCGCAGCGGCGGCACATGCGGGGTTTCTCCTCGATTCCGAGAGCGTTCGGCGAGCCGTCGCGGACAGGTCGATGTTCCAGCTGTTCGACATGGCCGAGGCGCTCAAGATCGACGTCTACCCGCGTGAGCTGGTGCCAGGGGAACTGGATCGCTCCACGTTGCTCGAAGTCTTCGAGGGCGTGCGGCTCCCGGTGGCGTCCCGTCCCGATGCAGCAGCATCGAAGCTCGCTTGGGCGGCGAAGGGGAGCCACAAGAGTCGCCGCGACCTGCGGCAGATCGTCCGCCAGATGACGCCCACGGATCGCTCGGATCTCGACCGCCTTGCGGACCTCCTTGGTCTCGGCGGACTGCTCGCCGAAATCCTCGCCGAGCCCGATGAGATCTCAGGCTGATCCATAAAAAATGACTCCCTTTCCCATGCCATTCACTCCTGTGACCGACCCGACGACGATCTACCGCTATCGCGAAACACTCGCCGCGGTCGACGCCCTCACCGTGGCGATCGTCCATCTCGATCTCTTCACGGCCCTCGCCGATCGACCCGCCGATCTTCCCGCCCTCTGCCGACGATTTTCAATTCACGCTCGGCCGACCGACACGCTCTGCACGCTCCTGCTCGCCAACGGCCTCCTGCGGCGGACCACAGACGGCATCCTGCACGTCAGCGACACCGCGCGGGAGTTCCTCGTGGCGGGCGCACCGTTCGACGCGCGGCCCTACTACGCGAGCATCGCCGACAAGCCGGGCGTCGCCGACTTCCTCACGGTGCTACGGACGAACCGCCCCGCCAACTGGCCGGGCGAGGAAGGTGAGGCCGACTGGCACGCCGCGATGCGGACGGAGGCGTTCGCGGAATCGTTCACCGCCGCCATGGACTGCCGCGGCCGCGTGCTCGGGCCGGGCCTGGCGACGGCCCTGACCGGGAGCCAGCCCGGCAGACCGCCCCGCCGACTGCTCGATGTCGGCGGCGGTTCAGGTGCGTATGCGATCGCGATCGCCCGGGCATTTCCCCAGGCCCACGCGACGGTGCTCGAGGCGTCACCCGTCGATGCCATCGCCCGGCGGACGATCGCCGCCGCGGGGCTCGGTGGCCGGATCGACGTCGTGACGGCTGACATGTTCACCGACTCCTGGCCCGCCGACCACGACACGCACCTGTTCTCGAACGTGCTGCACGACTGGAACGAGGCCGACTGCCGCCGGCTGCTCGAAAGAAGCGTGGCGGCGCTGCCGGACGGCGGCCACCTGCTCGTTCACGACATGCTGCTCGACGACGACAAGGCAGGCCCGCTGTGGGCGGCCGAGTATTCGGTGCTCCTCACGACGGTGACCCAGGGCCGCCTCTACTCCGCCGCGGAGATCGGCGGCTGGCTGGCCGACTTCGGCCTCGTGATCGTGGACCGGGCGCCGACCGCGCTCGGACGGAGCGTGCTCATCGCCAGCCGCGACCAACCGTCTACTCTTCGCTGATCGCCAGCACGCTCGGTGCAACATCTCCTGCCTTCCACAGGGTCGGCGAGGGGTTGCCCGTGTCCCGAGAGCCGGCGTTGGCGGCCAGCGAAGGCAGGATGCCGAGAGCGCAGCCGCCATCGAGTGAGCGCAGGCCAGGATGGCCGGAGCGAACGTCCGGCGACGGGGCACGGGCAACCCCGGCCCGCAGGCGACCGGTGCAAGCTCACGCCGCTTCCACGCCCGGGCTCTCGCCGAAGTAATACTTCTTCGCGTCGGGGTTCGTGAGCACCTCCTGCGCCGTGCCGTGGCAGAGCACCTTGCCGGCGCGGACGACATAACTCCGGTTGGTGATCGCGAGCGTCTCCCGCTCACGGTGATCGGTGATCAGGATCGAGATGCCGCTGTCGCGGAGGCCCGTGATGATCTTCTGGATCGAATGAATCGTGACCGGATCGATGCCGGTGAACGGCTCGTCGAGCAGGATGATCCGCGGCTCCGTCACCAGGCACCGCGCGATCTCGAGCCGCCGCTTCTCGCCGCCGGAGATGTAGTGCGATTTCGACTTGCGGATCCGCGTGATGTCGAACTGCTCCATCAGTTCCTCGCAGCGGCGGCGGCGTTCCTTCGGGGGCATGCCCACCAGTTCCATGATCGCCAGCAGGTTCTGCTCGACGGTGAGCTTGCGGAACACGCTCTGCTCCTGCGCGAGGTAGCCCATGCCGCCGTCCCGCGACCGCTTGAACATCGGCCAGTGGGTGATTTCTTCGTCGTCGAGAAGCACGCTGCCCGCGTCGGGCATCACCAGGCCGCAGGTCATGCGGAAGCTCGTCGTCTTGCCGGCACCGTTGGGACCCAGCAGGCCCACGATCTCCCCCGCCTCGACGTGAAAATCGACACCGTCCACCACGCGGCGACGGCCGTAGGTCTTCACGAGACCCGTGACGGATAACAGCGGCATCTGGCTCCTCCTTGAACGCGATCCTGACCACTCGCCGGCCTCACCGCACGAACCGCATCCTCCCGAAGTTCGGCCATGAGGGCAATCGCAACTCGGCGCCTCCGATTTTCACCGGCACGGCCCAGCTTGCCGGGACGGCGTGGGGCCAGAAGATCGCCATCGCCTTGCCGATGAGCAAGTCCCGGTCGACATGGTGCCCCTCCAGCCACAGCCGGCTGTCCTTGCTGGCGGCCGAGTTGTCGCCGAGCACGAAAAACTGGTCGGGGCCGAGGCCGAATTCCAGCCGGTCCTCCTCCAGGATCTCGCCGGGACGCGACCCCACGTCGATAGCGCCGATGTAATACGTGTCGCGGAGCACCCGCAGATTGTTCACCCGCACGTCGGCCCGCGCCACGGTGATGCCCACCGGCGTCAGGTCGCTCGGCTCGTCGGAACCCGGCTCGACCGGGTCGACGGCGGGCTGGTCGAGAGACGCCTGCCCGATCGATCGGGCCCAGGCCGCGGGCCGGTCGAACGAGATGCGGCGGCCATCGACGAAGACCGAGAGTTCGTCATCGACATTGGCAAACAGGATCTGCCAGGAACCCGTGCCGCGCACCGGGGTGCGGCCGCGCGGTGGCGGCCCGCCATCCGCCGCGCTGCCGGCGATCGACAGCGTGGCCTCGCCGGTGGCCAGGTCGAAGGTGCAGCGATGCGCGACACCAGCCTCCACCAGATCGAGTGACAGACTGCCGCCATCCTGTCCCGTGGTCTCGCAGTCGATTTCCACGCCGAGATCACCCACCCAGTGCGGCCGGGTGGGGATGGCGTTGTAGGGCTGGAAGTCATCGACGACCGTGGGCCGAACGCGACCGGCGAGCGACTCTCCCCGCCGCACCCCCTCCCAATGCTCGGCCGATGGCAGAAAGTGGCGGTACCGCAAGGTGGCGGCCTCGTCCGCCGACCGGCCCGACACCCGAAACGAACGGCCCTCGTCGGAGCTGACCCAACGCCCGCCCGGGCCATTCTGCCGCGGCGACCAGTCGCTCCAACACAGCGGCCAGCCGGCTTTCTGCAGTTCGGTGGAGACATAGCGGCTGTCATGGACGCACTGCAGCATCGCCCGCATCGTATCGGGTGGCTTCCGCACGATTCCGGGCGCGGCGTCTCCGGTGCTCGTCCAGATGTCGCCGCCGGCGATCGACACCGTCTCGCCCGGCAGTCCCACGAGCCGCTTGATGTAATTCGTCTTGGCCTCCTCGGGATACTTGAAGACGACCACGTCCCACCGCCTGGGCTCGGAGAAGTCGTAGGCGAACTTGTTGACGAGGATCCGGTCGCCGCTGAACGACGGATACCGCGGGTCATACTGCATCTGGCCGCCGAACGACTGCACCAGGCGCGTGCCGTAGCCGCAGTTGGGGCACTTCGCCGCCGGCACCAACTTGCCGGCCAGCCGTGACCGCAACTGACTGATCGGACCGCGGTCGCTTTCGAGCACCTCCAGCCGGCGCCTCACATCCTCGCGTTGTTGCAACCCCGGATCGCCGCCGTTCTCCTTCGCCTTGAGTCCGGCGAGTTCCCGTTCCAATCGGGCCAACTCCGCCCGCAGGCTCTGTGATTGATCGTCCTCCTCGGCACTGCAGCCGACGCGGAAGTCGCGTCCGCATGACTCGCAGACCAGATCCTTGTGGCGCCCCATCAGCGTCGGCGCCATGGAGCCGGTCGGGATCACGAATGCCTCCGCCTCGAACGCCCGGAACAGGAGCGCCAGCGTGAACGCGATCACGACCGACTCGACCGTCTCCCGCCCGAAGCCCAGCGGGCTCTTGACGATGTCGCCTGGCCGCGGCGGGTGCGGCGCGTCGGCTGCAGCGGGAGCCGTCGCCTCGCGGGTGAAGGCCGCGGCAGGGGATGGCTGGCTGGGAAGGCGGGTCATGAGCGCTCCTGATGCTGACGAGGGCATGGATAGTGTAGAGGAAAATCGGGCAGAATGCCGTCATGCCACCCTTCGCCCACCTCCGCCACAAACCGCCGGAATCACCCGCAACGCCGCGCGAGCTGATCGTCGCCTGCCCGCCGATGCGGAGCCACGTGAACCTGTCGCACATCGTCCGCACCTGCGGCTGCTTCGGCATTCCCCGGGTGATCGCCTGTGGTGCGGCCCGGCTGCACGACAAAATCGCGCGGGACGGTGCCGAGTCGGTCACGCTCGAAATCCACCGCAGCCTGCCTCCCGTGCTCGACAGGCTCCGCGCCGAGGGCTTCCAGATCGTAGGGCTCGAGCAGGCCACGCACTCCGAAAGCCTGTTCGGATTTTCCTTCGTCCCCCGCACCGTGCTCGTGATCGGCAACGAACGAACCGGTCTCGAGGACGACGTGCTCGCACGGCTCGATCGGGTGGCGGAGATTCCGATGTTCGGCCTGCCGCACAGCCTCAATGCCGCCACCTCCGCGTCGATCGCCATCTATGAATACTGCCGCTGGGCGGAGGCACCACGCCGGCTGACTCCGCAGGCTCCCGCATGACGCTCCTCATCGGCACCGACGAAGCGGGCTACGGCCCCAATCTGGGGCCGCTGGTGGTGGCGGCCACGGCCTGGCGGGTCGCATCCCCCCCGCAAGACGCCGAGGCGACGCTCACGGATGCCGTCGCGGCAGTCGACGCCGTAGTGGCTGCGCGAGGCTGGGTACGGTCACCGCTGTGGGCCGATTCCAAGCAGATCTACCGCGGCGGCGACGGGTTCGGCATGCTCGAACGGGGCGTCGCGACCGGGCTCGTGCTGGCTGGAACAGCCGTGCCCACGGCGTGGACGGAACTGGCCGACACGGTCGGACCGATCTCGCCGCGAGGCGGCTGTCGCGGAGCATGGCAGGAACTCTCCGCGCTCCCGCTGCCCCGAGAAGCCGACGCCGACACCTGCACGGCGCTGGCTGCGGAACTCCGCGACCTGCTCGCCCGGCACGGCGTGATGCTCGAGCGCGTGGCGTGCCGTGGCATCTATCCCGACGAATTCAACAGCCTGTTGCGGGACGGTTTCAACAAGTCAGACATTCTCTCCGCAGCCACGCTCGAACTCGCGGCCGCCCTGCGGAACACCGCCGCCGACGAGCCGGCGGTCGTCTGGTGCGATCGTCACGGCGGCCGGAAACGGTATGGCGGACTCGTGGCCCGGCACTTCGATGCTCCGCTCGTGCAACCCCTCGAGGAGACGCCCACGCGGTCTGTCTACATGGTGCCGGCCGCCGACCGACCGTCGACCAACGCCTGTCGGCTCGAGTTCTGCGTCGGAGGAGAGGCGCGGACCCCGGTGGCGCTCGCGAGTATGACGGCGAAATACGTCCGTGAGCTCTCGATGCATGCCTTCAATGCCTTCTGGTCGTCCCGTCTGACCGGGCTGCAACCGACGGCGGGCTATCCGACCGACGCCCTCCGCTGGCGCCGCGACGCCGCCGTGGCGATCGAGCAGGCACAGCTCGCCGAGGACGACCTCTGGCGCCGGGCCTAGCTTGCCCCGGACGGTGGCGTCACGCACAATTCCCGCATGGCACAACTCACCACGCACCTCTACGTCGTTCGTCATGCCTGGGCTGAGGATCAGGGCCCGGGCATCGACGACCATGCCCGCCGGCTGACGAAACGCGGGCGGAAACGGTTCGCGGCCATGATGAAGAGCCTCTGCAAGGCGGGCATGGAGGTCGACCTCGTGGCCACCAGCCCGCTGGTCCGCGCCCGCGAGACCGCGGACATCCTGGCGGCAGCATTCGACAACGCGCCGCCCGTGGAGGTGGTCGATGCCCTCGCGCCGGCCTCCAACTGGCCGGAACTCGTGGCATGGACGACCCAGCAGGACGCCGCCCGCGTGGCCTGGGTGGGGCACATGCCCTGTGTCGGCCGCCTGGTCGCCCTCATGATCGGAGACGGCTCCGCCTCCATTCGCATGCAGAAAGGGGCGGTGGCGTCGATCCGGCTCGATGATGGTCCGGGGCATCCGGGCGAACTGGAGTGGCTGGCTACCGACGATATCGTCTGACCGGCTGCTACACTGCTGGTTTCGCCGGCCTATTATAGGGCGTCTCGAAAGGGCGACGCCAGATCGGCACGGTCGCCGACGTCCGCACATGGTTGATACATGGTTGATCGAGCACCGTGAGAGCCAAAGGAGCTGCTGCCGTGACACGCCATCATTCCGACTTCCTCGCCGAGCGCACCGTCGGCATCGTGCTGGTGCTTGCCGTATCCGTCGCCGGCCTCACGGGCTGCGCGCCGTCCGGTCGGGCGGGGTCCAAGGGAGAAGTCGTCGAAATCGAGACGATCGAGGCACTCGATCCCGCGGCCGATCAGGCCCGGAAGAATGCCAAGACCGCGACGATCGAAACCGAGGCAGCCAAAGCGAAGCAGACCGTCGACGCGGCGACCGCAGCCGCCGATCTCGCGATCGCGGAGGCTGGCAAGACGATCGACGCCACGACCACCACGGCTCTCGACAAAGCGGAAACCATGCCGAACAAGCCGACGACCGAATCCGGTGCGACGCCGCGCGAACGCGTCATACTCGGTGACCCGTCGCTGACGGCGGGCGTGCCCGGCACCGGGCCGATCACGCTCGCACAGATCGATCAGTGGCTCGCCGATCCGAAGAACGCGGTGGAACTGGAGCCGCTGCTCCCGCTGGGACTCTCGCAGGGCGCGGCCCAGATCAAGGGCCTCGACAAGAATCCGCTGACCCGTGCGAAGATCGAACTGGGCCGCCAACTCTATTTCGATCCGCGGCTCTCCGCCGATTCCACCGTCAGCTGCGCCAGCTGCCACAACCCCGCTGAGGGCTATTCGGCCCACACGAAGACGGGCGTCGGCATCCGCGGCCAGCTCGGCGGCCGCAACTCGCCCGTGTCGTTCAACCGCATCCTGTCGGGCCCGCAGTTCTGGGATGGACGGGCCGATTCGCTCGAGGCCCAGGCCGTGGGGCCGATCCAGAATCCGATCGAGATGGGCTTCACGCACGAGGGCGTGGTGAAACGCCTCGGCGAGATGCCGGTCTATCAAAAGCAGTTCGAGAAGATCTTCGGGGAACTCACGATCGACCGCGTCGGCCAGGCGATCGCCGCCTTCGAACGCGTGCTGGTCACCGCCCCGTCACCCTACGACCATCAGGAGCAGCTGCAATCGTTCGCCGCCCTCGATCCCGACGACATCGCCGAGGATCAGGAGCTGTCCGCCAAGTTTGCCGCCGCGAAGGCGGCCGTCGCGGCGCAGCCGATGTCGGAGGAGGCGAAGCGCGGCCGCGAGATCTTCTTCTCGGAGAAGGGCAACTGCACCGCCTGCCACGTCGGGGCGAATCTCGCCGACGAGAACTATCACAACATCGGCATCGGCATGGACAAGCCGGAGCCCGACGTAGGCCGCTCCGCCGTCACGAAGGATCCGGCGGACACCGGCGCCTTCAAGACGCCGACGGTCCGCAACGTCGCCCTCAGCGCGCCCTACATGCACGACGGGTCGGTCGCGACCCTGGAGGAGGTGGTGGAGTGGTATGACAAGGGCGGCCATCCCAACCCGCACTTGAGCGCGAAGATCCGGCCGCTCAAGCTCTCCGCTCAGGACAAGGCCGACCTCGTCGCCTTCATGAAGGCCTGCACGGGCCCGACGCCGACGGTGGAAGTCAGCCGGCTGCCGGAGGGGAACTGACCCCGACGCCCATGACGAAGCGTTCCCTGCTCCCGCTTTCCCAGGCACGGCTGCCGCTCTATGCCGGCGTCGATCTCGGAGGCACCAACATCAAGGCTGCCCTCGTCGACACCGACGGACAGATGGTGGCGTTCCACACCGAGCCGACCCACGCCACCCGTGGGCCGGAGGATGCGGCCGCGCGGATGGGCCGCATGGTGCACACGCTCGCGGGCATGGTGGGCGTCGCGACGAGCGACATCGCCGGTGTCGGGCTCGGCACGCCCGGTCCGCAGGATCTCCCCGCCGGCGTGATCATCCGTGCGGGCAACCTGCCCGGCTGGGACAACTTTCCGATCCGTGATCGCGTGGCGGCACATTGCGGCCACGAGGTCACCTATGCCAACGACGCCACGGCCGCGGCGTACGGCGAATTCTGGGTCGGATCCGGCCGCGAGTACGACAGCCTGATCCTGTTGACACTGGGGACCGGCGTGGGCGGCGGCATCATCATCGGCAACGCTTCGATCGACGGCGCCCACAGCCATGCCTCGGAGTTTGGCCACATCATCGTCGACACATCCCCCACGGCACGATCCTGTCCGTTCGGCCACAGCGGCGACCTCGAGGCCTACTGCAGCGCAACGGCCCTGAAGGCCCGCGCCCGTGACGCCCTGCCCCTGTCGCCGGACAGTTCACTCGCCAAGGCCGTCGCATCCGGCGAGGAACTGACTCCGATCCTGGTCGCACGGGAAGCGGCCGCCGGTGATCAACTCGCCACCGAACTGATCCTGGAGACGGCCCGCTGGCTTGGGATCGGCATCGTCACCCTCATGCATACGCTTGATCCGGAGGCGGTGCTGATCGGCGGCGCGATGACTTTCGGCGGTGAGAACGCCCCGGTCGGCAAGGCCTTCATCGAGCGGGTCCGGGCGGAGGTGAGAGCCCGCGCCTTTCCTCTTCTCGCCGAGAAGACCATCGTCCGCTACGCGAGCCTAGGCGGCGACGCCGGCTCGATCGGCGCCGCCGGCCTGGCTCGCCGCGCACGCGGCGGCTGACGCTATCCATGGGCTGACAGGCCCGTTCGCGGATTACCAGACCGAATGGCTTGGTGAACCAGAAGCATGGAGGCGAAGGGGACGGCGAAAGCTCGAGGAGCTTTGGGCTATCCTGCCCACGCGACGAGACTTTTGCCGCTCCGAAGCCGGCGATCCACCACAGTCGCATGCGATTGAACGGCCGGCCGACAGGCACTCGGGTGCTCCCGCCACTTTCCCCATGCCTCGGGCCGGAAACTCGTCTACAATCCCCGCATGAGCATCGACTGCAAACACATCCGCAACTTCTCCATCATCGCCCACATCGACCACGGCAAGAGCACGCTGGCCGACCGAATCCTCGAACGCACCGGCACCGTCGAGAAACGACAGCTCAAAGAGCAGATGCTCGACGACATGGAACTGGAGCGGCAGCGTGGCATCACGATCAAGGCCCGCGCCGTGCGCATGGAATTCAGGCACCAGGGGGAGCTCTACGAACTCAACCTCATCGACACTCCCGGCCACGTCGACTTCCACTACGAAGTCTCGCGGAGCCTGGCCTGCTGCGAGGGCGCGGTGCTGCTGGTCGACGCCTTCCAGGGCGTCGAGGCGCAGACCGTCGCCAACGCCTACGCCGCCATGAACCAGAATCTGGCGATCGTGCCCGTGATCAACAAGGTCGACCTCGTCCACGCACGGGTCGACGAGGTGCTCACCGAGATGGAGCAGAGCCTCGCCATCGACTCCGCCGAGGTGATCAAGGCCAGCGCCAAGACGGGCATCGGCATCGACGACCTGCTCGCCGCGATCGTGGAACGGATTCCGCCCCCCAAGGGTGATCCCCAGGCGACGTTGCGGGCGATGATCTTCGACAGCCACTACGACAGCTACCGCGGCGCGATCACCTACGTGCGACTCATCGACGGCACGGTGAAGAAGGGCCAGAAGATCCGCTTCCTCGAAACGGGTGTCACGCACGAGGTGCTGGAACTCGGCCAGTTCGTGCCACAGCGGCGGGCCTGCGAGGAACTCGTCGCGGGGCAGGTGGGATATCTCGTCTGCAACATCAAGGACGTCAAACAGGTCCATATCGGCGACACGGTCACGATCCCCGGCGACCATGCCGCCGCGCCGCTGCCGGGCTACAAGCCGCCGCAGCGGATGGTCTACTGCGGCCTCTATCCCTCCGAAGGGGAAAACTTCGAAGAACTCCGCGACTCGCTCGAAAAGCTGGCGATCAACGACCCGTCGTTCGAGTTCGCCCCGGAGTCGAGCGAGGCGCTGGGGTTCGGATTCCGCTGTGGCTTCCTCGGCCTGTTGCACATGGAGATCATCCAGCAACGGCTCGAGCAGGAGGCCGACCTCGACCTCGTGCAGACGGCGCCCAACGTCACCTACCAGATCCTGAAGACCGACGGCGAGACGATCAACATCACCAATCCGCAGGACGTGCCCGACACGGGGCAGATCGAAGAGTTTCGCCAGCCGATCGTGCGGACGAACTTCCTCGTGCCGGTCGAACACATCGGCCCGATCATGCAGTTGTGCACCGACCGACGCGGCACCTATCTCAAGACCGAGTATCTCTCCCCCACGCGGGCGATGCTCACCTTCGATCTGCCGCTGGCGGAGGTCATCTACGACATGCATGACAAGCTCAAGAGCGTGACGAGAGGCTACGGCACGATGGACTACGAGTTGGTGGGCTATTTTCCCGCCGATCTCGTCCGCCTCGACATCCTCGTGGGTGGCAAGAAGGTCGACGCCCTGTCGATCATCTGCGACCGGCGCGACGCCGACCGGCGCGGCCGCGCGATCGTGAAGAAGCTCCGCGGCGAGATCGACCGCCACATGTTCGAGGTGGCGCTGCAGGCGGCGATCGGCACGAAGGTGATCGCCCGGGAGACGATCTCGGCGATGCGGAAGAACGTCACGGCCAAGTGCTACGGCGGCGACATCTCCCGCAAGAAAAAGCTCTGGGCCAAGCAGAAGGAGGGCAAGAAGCGGATGAAGAGCGTCGGCTCCGTCGACATCCCGCAGAAGGCCTTCATGGCAGTGCTCGACACGGGTACCGAGCGGACGTGACCCCCCTGCCCCGCACGGTTCGGGCGCTCGGCTGGACGAGCTTTCTCACCGATCTCTCCAGCGAGGCGATCTATCCGCTCCTGCCGGCCTTCGTGAAGAGCCTTGGCGGCACGAGCGTCGAGATCGGGCTCATCGACGGGGTCGCCAACGCCGTGGCGGCGGTCGTCAGGCTCCCGAGCGGCGCGGCCTCCGATGTCGTCGGCCGCCGGCCGCTCGTGCTCTTCGGCTATGGAATCTCCGCGCTCGTCCGCCCGCTCATGGGCCTGGTCGCATCGCCCCTGGGGGTGATTCTCGTGCGGATGGCCGACCGGTTCGGAAAGGGCATCCGCAGCGCCCCCCGCGACGCGTTGGTATCGGACCTCGTCGAGCCCGCCGATCGCGGCAGGGCTTTCGGCCAC
Organism: Pirellulales bacterium; assembly: GCA_044369655.1. Classification (GTDB taxonomy): domain Bacteria; phylum Planctomycetota; class Planctomycetia; order Pirellulales; family UBA1268; genus CAMCQY01. The sequence goes on along the minus strand of JBILWX010000040.1, from coordinate 3,572 downwards.
ATTCGCGCGATGGACCATGCCGGCGCGGCACTCGGACCACTGCTGGCGATGCTTTTCCTCCTCGCGTTTCCGGGACGCGAGCGGCTGCTCTTTCTGCTGGCGATCCTGCCGGGCCTCGTCACTCTCGCCGTGATCTGGAAGACGGTTCGCGATGCCCCAACCCGCACGGCGGTGGCGGCCCGCACGGCGCTTGCACCCAGCCTCTCCCGTCCCCAAGCGCTGCTTTTGGGCAGCGTGGGCGTCTGGTCGCTGGGAGCGGCAAGTGAGCAGTTTCTCCTCATGCGGGCGACCGAACTCGGGGTGCCGACGGCGCTGGTGCCCCTGGTCTGGCTCGTGATGAGCCTGGCCAAGAGCGGCTCGGCCACGATCTGCGGCAGGCTTGCCGACCGCTGGCACCCCCGCTTGGCCCTGGCCGCCGGCTGGCTGTGGCAGCAAGGTCCAGCAGGACCCTCGTGGGCCTTCGCCGCCTCGGCGCTGCTGGCCACCACGGCCTTTGGCCTGCTCCTCGCCACGGTCCGGGAGGGGGACGGGCGGCGAAAACCGTAGCGGAAGGCATAATCTCCTCGTGGCAGGTTCGAATCCTGCGGTCCTGTTTTCAGTTGTGTCGAATGCTCGCGTTCGCCGTCACGCGAATCATCTCGGCGATTGTCGTTGCCGGCTCTCATGTGGAAAGCGACTCGCACGATGGCTGCCACATCGAGCAGACTGAAGAGCGTTGCAATCGTATTCTCCGTGCTGCTTGCCCTCGTGATCGCGGCGGCGCTGGTGGGTGTGGGCGCGATGGCGATCGTCTTCGCTCTGGTACCCGCTCGGCAGAGCACCAGTTGCGAGATCATGATCGTCGTGCTGGATTCGGATGGCCAACCACTGCGCGACCTGCCGGTGGAACTTTGGGGTTACGATAAACGGACGCAGCACGCCACGACGAACGCTCGGGGTGAAGCGGTGTTCAGCAACCAGACCTTCGATTACTCGCGAACCATCCTGTCGCCTCGCAACAACCGCCCGGATGGATTCGAGGTGCGGGCCCGGTTTCCGGAGTTGACGGATCTGTACTATCGCTGGCGTGTGAAAAAGAGCGGTGAATCGGAGTACGAGCTTTTCGACGACTCGTACGACTTTTATTTTGGCGGCCACTGGCTCGGTCGATTTCGCGGCGACAATCAGGTGCTCCGCGAGATCACGGAGCAAGGAAAGACGCACGGCGCCAAACCGCTTGGGCCCGGCCACATGCCGCTGACATTCTGGAACTCGACCAGTACGCTGGAGCCGTCTGCAGCCGGCCCTGAGGTATGGAGTTTGCGAATCAAGTTGCGTGCCGTGGCGAAATAACGTGCCGCCGGTCAGCGCGGTCAAGCCGTCACAAGCCCGCAACATCCACCGCCCGCCAACCGGCCCGCCGCGCGGCGGCGAGGTCGAGTTGGGGATCGTCTCCCACGAGCAGCACCTCCGCCGGCTCGCAGCCCAGCCGCCGCTCGACCCAGCGAAAGAATTCCGGCGCCGGTTTCCGCCAGCCGATCTCCGACGACGCAAAGACGTGCGGCACCCACGACAGCGGCTCCACGTGTTCGGCGATCGCCAGCAGCCGCTCGTCGAAGTTGCTCGCCAGCGCCACCGTCACACCGGCGTCGACCGCGAGTCGCACGAAATCGCGGCCACGGGCCAGCGGCTGCCACGCGTCGACCCGGCCAAAGTGATCCCAGAGATCGGCGAAGATCGCCGCCGAGGCGGCTGAGCCACCGAAGACCTCGTCGACGATCGCCCGCCACCGCTCGGCCTCGCGACCACGGCTGGTGGCAAACGCGGGCACAGCCGCTGCGTCGATCGCCTCCTGACGCCGCCACGCCGCCTTGAAACGCTGCTGGATGACGGCGGCGTCGACCATCAGGCCGTGCCGCTGAGCCGCCTGCTGATACGCCACGGCTACCGACGGGCTCGGCTCGACGAGCGTGCCCACCACGTCGAACACGACCACGGCGACGCCCGCCGGTGGAAACACCGCGATCGGTTCCGCGTCCACGAGCGCCGTGTCACTCATTGGAGTCGTGTGTGTTCCGGGTACCGTCGACCGCATCGTGAGGTGATCCAGCATCCGACCAAGCTCGTGAGGTGCCGATGGCCGCGACGGGCTGGGCCGGTCGACCTCGATCGGGTGGGCACTACCGCCGTGGGATCAGCCCCAGATCGAGCCCGAAGACGAACATCATCAGGCTCAGAATGAGGGCCAATCCCAGGTAGGAGAGCACCGCCACCACCTTTTCGCTCGGCGGCTTGCCACGGATCCATTCATACACCAGGAACACCATATGCCCGCCGTCCAAAACGGGGATGGGCAGAAAATTCACCACCGCGAGATTCGCGCTGAGCATGGTCAAAAACAGCAGAAAGTGGCTGAATCCCTCCTCCGCCGACTTCCCCGCCTGTTTGGCGATCTCGATCGGCCCACCCAACAGACGGGGGCTGATCTGGTTGCTCGTCAGCTTGCTCAGGAACCGGTAGACGTGCGACAGGTTCTCGAACGCCTTCCGACCGCCCCGCGAGAGCGCGTCGAAGAACGACGCGGCCCGAACGATCTCATAGACAGGCTCGAACACGAGCCCGCGGTCGATCACGAACTGGTCGTCGGCGGTCGTGGTGGAGAGCTGCACCTGCCGTCGCTTCCCACCGGCGGCGGCATCGCCCGCCGGCTCGACCTCCAGCATGAGCTTCGTGCCCTCCCGGACCTGCTGCAGCACCGAGGCGGCGTAGGGCCAGCTTGACGACTTCTCCGACAGGTCGAGCCACGCATCGGCCGCCGGCTCCTGCTTGCCCGGCTCGACGAACGCCACGCGGACCACCCGCTCGCCGGGCTGCACGCCCGCTGCCGCCGCCGGACTGCCCACCTCGACCGCCGCCACGGTCGCGTCGACGCCGATCGCCGCGCCGATCGCGGAGAGCGCTACCGGACTCGCCGGCCACCGCGGATCCTCGATCCACGTTACCGCGCGGGGCTCCACGTCCATCACCACCGCCGTGCCGGCGCGGTCGACCGCGAGCTTGACCGTTTTTCCCGCCAGCCCGCGCAGCCGCTGGTCGACCACGAGCGGATCGCCGATCGGCTCGCCGTCGATCGCCATGATCCGGTCGCCGGGCTTGAGGCCGGCGACCGCCGCGGGCGAATCGTCCTGCACAGCCTTGACCAGTCCGGCCGTCATCACGAGTCCCGTCGTCCGCACCGGCTGCGGCGGCAGGGTGACCATCACCCGCTCACCCGCCTTGGTGCGGCGCTCCACCGACAGCTGCGCCGCCTTGTAGGGCTGCCGCGACAGCGCCGCGACGAGTTCGGCATACGTCTTCACAGGCGTGCCGTCGACGCCGCGGATCGTGTCGCCAGCCTCGAGCGGGGGCACGGCCTTTCCCGCCGATCCCGGCAGCCCGTCGGCCAGATCGCCAGGCAGCGTCACCGAAAACGGGCTCGTCACGCCCACCGTGGGCACGCCCAGATCGGTGTCGGGATGGAGCGTGACCGTCCGTGTCGAGTCGTCGGCCGGCCGATGGATCGTGAACTCGACACCCTTGGCGACGTCGCCAAG
>JBILWX010000285.1:0-2658 GCA_044369655.1 Pirellulales bacterium | reverse complement strand
GGCGACCAGCCGCAGAGCGTGCTCGTCCGACAGGCGGCCGACCCTGGTGCCAGCGGCCCCGCCACGGATCCCACGGGTGGCCGCAGCCTGCTGGCATCGACATCCACCGAGTTGCCGGCGCAGATGGCATCACCCTCGCCCGGCGGGCCACAGCCGCTCGAATACCGCGGCAAGCCGCTCCAGCTCTCGCGGTCGCGGCGGTTTGCCTGGGATTACGAGATGCCGAGCGAACGGCCAAACGCGCCCCGGCTGCGAGTCGAGCTCTGGAGCACCCGCGACGGCGGCCTCTCCTGGCAGAAGGCAGCCGTGGACGACGATACCGCGAGCCCGATCAACGTGGTGCTGCCGGCGGCTGGCCTCTACGGCTTCCGTCTGGAGATCGTGCCGGACCTTCCGGACGCGAGCACCGGTCCCCGACCGGGTGACGCGGCCGAGAGCTGGATCGGCATCGACGAGGATGCCCCGCACGCGGAATTGCTGAGCGCGGCCCGCGTGTCCGAGGGCGACACGGGCGGCATCGTGATCCGCTATACGTCGCGGGATCAGCTGCCCGCACCGAAAACGGCGCGGCTCCTCTTTTCGCCCAATGCCGAAGGGCCGTGGGCCACGATCGCCTCCGCGCTCGACAACCAGGGGGAATACCGCTGGCAGCCCGATCGGGCGACCCCGGCGCGGGTCTACCTGCGGATCGAGGTTTCCGACGCGGCGGGCAACGTGGGTGCGGCCACGACCCCCGAACCGGTCACGGTGGCGACCTCGCGGGTCATCGGCCGTCTCGGCGGCGTCCGCACGCTGCCGACCACGCCGTAGGCGTCGCGACGATCCGCCGCCCCCATGGCGTTGCGGCGCTCGCCGGGGCTGATTGTGGTGGGCCCGGTTGCTGCCTGTCGCTGATAGTCGGCGGAGCGTGAATTCACTCGCTCCCGTTTTGGGCGTGCCTGAGCGCCGGTTTCCATCCAAGTCCGAAGCGCCAGCACGTGGTTGCGGTCGTTGGCCGGCTCCACGCTACACTGACGGCCTTCCCAGTGGAGAGCCGTCCCCGTGCCCGACGCCGCCAGTGCCCTCGAGATCCTGGAGCAACCGTCCGACTGGTCGCTCGGCACGCCGTCGCTCGTCGCGCTAGTGGGTGACGAGCCGTTCCTCGCCGGCCACATGCTCGCCCTGCTCCGCGATCGGCTCTGTCCCGACGAGGCCGACCGGTCCTGGGCATGGCGGGAATTTTCGGGCGACGGCGATATCGACCCCCGCGACGTCTTCGACGAGGCGGCCACGGTCCCGCTCTTCGCCGGCGCGACCCGGGCGGCCGTCGTGCGATCGGCCGACGGCTTCGTGACCGCGGCCCGCGACGCGCTCGAAAAGCTCGCCGGCTCGCCGCGGGGCGCCGGCGGCGGCCGCGGGCTCGTGATCCTCGAAGTGAAAAGCCTGCCTTCAAACACGCGGCTTGCCAAGGCGGTGGCGAAGCACGGGATCGTGATCGACATCACGATCCCGCCACGGGCCAACCTCGCCGCGTGGGTGCGGCAGTGGTCGCAGTCGCGGCACGGCATTCAACTGGCCGCCCCCACGGCGCAGCGGCTGCTCGAACGCCTCGGAAACAACCTCGGCCAGGTCGATCAGGCGCTCGCCCGCCTCGCCGCCGCCACCGACCCCGCCGCCAAGAAAACGCTCATCCAGCCCGAGGCGATCGACGACTTTGCCGCCAGCCCCCTGGAGCGCACCGCCTGGGGCATGATCGACGCCGCGGCGACCGGCGACGCCCGCGAGGCCATTTCCCAACTGGCCGCGCTGCTCGCCGCCGGCGAGAACCCCATCGCCATCAGTGCCCAGATCGGCTCGGTGCTGCGGCGGCTCTCCACGGCGGCCCGGCTGCTCGCCCTGCCCGCGGCCGGCGGCCGCCCGGCCGGCATCGAACAGGCGCTCCGAGAGGCCGGCGTGGCGGCGTGGCCGAAAGCGATGGGACTGGCCCGCGAGTCGCTCGGCCAGCTCGGGCCGCGGCGGGCGCGGATGCTGCCGACCTCGCTGCTGGACCTCGACCTCTCCCTCAAGGGCGATGCCTCACGGGGTCTGCGCGCCCGGCTGGCCTTGGAGCGGCTCTTCTGCAAGATGAGTCGCCAGGCGGCGCCGCCCACGGCCCGCCCCGGTCGATAGCGGCCCGCCCGGCCGTGCCGCCATCCGCACGATAGCACCAGGAGCACCCTCGTGAATTCCGATTCCCACACCGATCCGCACGACCGCTGGGACAACCCGCTCGCCTCCCGCTATGCCTCGGCCGAGATGACGCGGCTCTGGGGCGACAACCACCGCTACAAGCTCTGGCGGCAGACGTGGCTGGCGCTGGCGGAAGCCGAGGCGGAACTGGGACTGCCGATCTCGCCGGCACAGATCGCCGAGATGCGGGCCCACCTCGAGCCGATCGATTTCGCGAAGGCCGCCGACTACGAGCGGAAGATGCGACACGACGTCTTCGCGCACCTGCACACCTTCGGCGATGCCTGCCCGCTCGCCAAGCCGATCCTGCACCTCGGGGCGACGAGCGCCTACGTGACTGACAACACCGACCTGATCCTGATGCGGGATTCGCTCGATCTCATCGCGGCCCGCTTGGCCGTGGTGATCGAACGGCTGGCCGACCGCGCGATGGAGACCCGCGATCTGGTC
>JBILWX010000039.1:0-29433 GCA_044369655.1 Pirellulales bacterium | reverse complement strand
GCAGGACTCGATGGGGCCAGTCCCCGCCGCCGGATTCTTCGCGCAGGGGGAGATCGGCCCGATTGGCCGCCGCAACTGCCTCCACGGCTTCACCGCCAGTATCGCGCTCTTCGAGGCTACTGAATAGGCGGCAGCCTGCAGTCCCTTGCTTGCGCTGCGGGCTTGGATGAAGGCAGAGTCCCATGCACGCCCGACGCGCAAGCGAGGGACGGATTCACGGAGGTGCGGTCTGGTTGCGACCGTTGCCTGCCGACATCGTGGCCCCGACGAGCAGCGGCACGGCCCGTCCGGCTGCCCACGGCATGAGCCTCGCCAGTTCCACGGCCCCCGAGACGACGCTCGGCTGGCGGACGCCGCGGGCCACCCACCGACACCGAGCATGACGGGTCGCAAAGAATTCCCCATGTGCGAGCGGGTAGGCGACTGCTGCCGTGGCGAGGTCGGCGAGGAGCGATGCGGCCAGGATCCGGCCGCCGGCCAACGCCCAGCCGATGCCCTCGCCGGTAAATGGCTCCACGTAGCCGGCGGCGTCTCCCACGCGGAAAATGCGCCGTGCCACACCGGCGATCGGTGGCGACTGATGGGTGAGCGGGGGCGTAGCCCGGAAGGTCGCCCCCGGCAACTCTGCGAGCAGCGGCTCGAGGCTGGCGGCGAACCGACCGTCGCCGACGGCCCGTTCGAGCAGGATCGCGATCGCGGCCGCTGGTCCGCCCGTATCCGCCAGCAACTGCCGGTCGACCGCGGCGGCCAGATCGATGCGGCCGTCTTCCAGCCGAACGAGGCCGCAGTAGCCAAGGCGGCCGACCGCCATCACCAGTTCGCCCACCGGCAGGTCGAGCGGAGTCGCACTCGACCCTGAAGACGCGGCGGTGAAGGTCGCGCCGACGCCGATGCGGCTGCCCTGGGCCACGCGGCGGCCGCGGCGATCGCGTGCCGGTCGCCGGGCGGGGGCTGGAATCTGGATCGTGTCGGTGAGTCCGGCGGCGATCACGGCCACGCGACCATGCAGGTGCACGAGCGCCCGCGGTGCCGGGGTGACGGTGCGTGCCACGACGGCCACGCCCTCGGGCTCGCCAACGGGCTGCGTCTCGTGAATGGCCTCGGCCACCATGTTTGGAAGCCAGTCCGCACCCGCGTCGATCGCCTCGCGGACGAGCGCCGCATCGAGCGCTTCACGTGAGAGAACTCCGCCCCCCGGCATGGGCATGCGGGCCGCACGTCCTGCCGAGAGGAGACAGACCGTGGACAGCGGCAGCGGCGTGGGCAGCGTGCCCGGCGGGCAGAGCGCGGCGAGTTCGGCGACCGCCAGCGTCGAGAGACAGCAGCCGCACACCTTCGCCCTCGGCATCGGCGACCGGTCGATGAGCAACACCCGCAGGCCTTGGCGGGCCAGGCGGATCGTCACCGCCGCACCGGCCGGCCCCGCGCCGATCACGATCGAATGCCACTCGATCCCGGCAGCGGCCGCGGGCGTGAGGGTCGCGGGCACCGGCCCAAGCCGGCTGTGATGACCGGTAGGCGAGGTCATGCGGTGCCTTGAAGAGACGTCGGTGCCGGCTGGTCGGCGGGCCGCGTCCAGACGAGGATCGCCCGCTCGGGCCAGGCGCGGTGGATGGTCGCCTCGCGGAGGCCGGCGCGGTCGAGCAGCGCTCGGTATTCGGCAGGCGTGCGGGCGGCACGCACGGAGAGCGGGCCATCCACGCGGGCGACTCGCGACCGCGACAGCACGGCCGTGCCCACCACCGCGAGAGTGAGCCCCGTCACGGTCCGCAGCAGGTCTGACGCGACGATGCCGATCCGGGCGGCGCCGGCAAGCGAAGCGAGCACGCGAACCGCGTCGTCATCGTCGAGATGATGCAGGAAGAGCGAGACCGTGGCGATGTCGCAAGGAGGGCAGGGGTCGGTCAGGATGTCGAGCACGCCGAAAGACACGTGTGCGGAGCCGGCCAGCGATGGCGCGCAGCGTTCGGCGCGGGCGACCGCGCGGGGGCTCTTGTCGAGCCCCGTCACCTGCACCGCCGGCCTGCCGGCGACGCCTGCGGGCAGCCGCCGACCGAGCCTGCGGGCCACCGCGACCGTCACGTCACCGCCGCCGCAGGCCACGTCCACCACGTGCAAGGGCCGACCGTCGGGCCGGTCTGCCAACCGGGAGCGCTCGCGACCGGCCTTCATCCGGGTGATCGCCCTGACCACCTGGGCCGACGTGAGTGACAGTACGTTGATGCGGGCCAGGGCATCGAGGGCATGCATGTGGTCGACGGCCGGCAGCGCCGGGTCGTCCATCAATTCGGGCCGACGCGTACGGGGGATCGACCAGAGGGACAAGGCTGCGAATCTCCACCGCTGAAGGCAGGACCGACACGGGCCGACATCATACGGTGAATCGGCACATCGCAGCCGCTTCGCCGCCCGTCACGGGCCTGGCGGGCACGGCGGCGACTGGCCACCCCCTTCGACCAGCGTGGCGGGCATGATCATCCCTTCCGAGCCCGAGGCACAGGGTGGGCATTCGCCACCCACGGCGGTCACGACGCCGCCCGCCCCCTGCGACGGCCCGGCGATCACCGTTCCGGCCGGCATGGCACCCGCGGGAACGGGCCCCGCCGGCGTCACTCCGGCGGGGGCCGCAGCGTAGGCGGCCGGCTGGGCAGGCATCTGCACCTGAGGCTGCGGATAGACCGCCGGCGCGTAGGGGGGCGCGTAGGCATATTGATCGGCGCGGTGGTGGGCACAGCCGACCGCTGCCAGCGAGCAGCAGGCAACGAGCGACGCCACCGTCGTGGTCCGTGAGGCAACCATGTCGTCCCGCCGGTGAATTCCCATGCGCACCATCTCCCTTGCAGGTGGGCGGACGGTAGGTCGAGCGGACCGCCGAGACAATCCCAGCCCAGACGGCCACCCGCCCCTGCTCGGCGACTTGAACGGCCTTGCCGATGGCCGACCAGCCTGCTACCTCTCCCGTTTGACCAGTCGCCGGAGAGTGCATTTGGCTCCCAACCCTCTCGTCTTCGCACCGCTGCATCCGTGGCCGAACGCCGCGGCACGCCTCGCCCGCTCCGTGGCGTTGGCCTTCGTGTTGCTGGCCTGCCTCGCTGCTGCGACCCTGGCCGACGAACCCGCCGGCACGACGCCGCTGACGCCACTCGACACGTCGAGCCCGCGAGCCACCCTGCAAAGCTTCAGCGACACCGTCGACCGCATTTACGCCAACATGACCGGCAAGGACCGGACGGCGGTCGTGCGGGCGGAGACCCGCCACCTGATCCAGCAGGCGTTTACCTGCATGGACATTTCGGGCATCGCCCCCACGCTGGTCGATTCCGAGGGCCGCCAGGCGATCGTCTGCCTCAAGGAGGTGCTCGATCGGATCGCGCTGCCTCCCGCCGCGGAGATTCCCGACGCCGCCGCCGCCAAGGCCGACGGCTTGAAGCGGTGGCGGCTTCCCGGCACCGAGATCATGCTGTCGCGGATCGGCGACGGCGCCCGCGAGGGCGACTTCGTCTTCAGTGCCGAAACGGTCTCCCATGCCGAGCGGTTCTACGAACTCATCCGCCTCCTTCCCTATCGGGCCGATGCCGGCAGCCCGGGACTGCACGACGCCTACGTCACGCTCGGCGGCTGGATGATTCCAGAATCGTTCATCCGCGGATTGCCCGCATGGGCGCACGCGCGGATTCTCGGCGAGACGGTCTGGCAGTGGACGGCGGCCCTGCTGCTCCTCATGGCCGCAAGCGCCGCCGTCTGGCACGCCTGGAACCTGCCGCAGCGACGAAGCTGTTCGGCAGGCCGCGACGTCGTCGGCCGACTTCTCTTTCCAGCGGCGCTCATCGCCGTCAGCCTCGTCTGCGACAACCTCCTGACGTTCCAGATCCGCCTCACTGGCGACAACCTGATGACCGTCAAAATCGCCCTCCGCGTGGTGACGCTCGTGGGCGTGCTCGGCGGCGTGCTCGTGACGATGTCCTGGCTCTGCGATCTGCTGATCCGCACGCAGGGCATGCGGCCGGAGGCGATCGACAGCCAGTTGATCCGGCTCGGCGGCAAGGTGCTGACCTTCATCGTGGTCGCCTGGATCCTGCTGAACGCCGCCGACTCGATCGGCCTCCCCGTGACGCCGCTGATGGCCGGCCTCGGTGCCGGCGGTCTCGCGGTGGCACTGGCGTCGCAGTACACGCTCGAAAACCTCATCGCCGGGCTCGTGATCTTCGCCGACAAGCCGGTGCGGATCGGGGACGACTGCCAATTCGGGGCGGTGCGCGGCCATGTCGAACGGATCGGCCTACGGTCGACACGGATCCGCGGCGCGGACCGCTCGGTGATCTCGGTGCCCAATGCCGAATTCGCGAAGATGCAACTGGTGAACTACACGCAGCGCGATCACATCCCGCTCGCGCTGACACTCACGCTCCAGCCCGACATCGCTCCCCGGCCGTTGCGAAAACTACTCGACCGACTGCACCGGGTGCTCCTGGACCATCCGCGGCTGGCCAACGAGCCTGCCAGCGCCAGGCTGGCCACTGCCACGCCCAGCGCGATCACCGTGGAGGTGTCGGCGATCGCCTTGACGGGTGACGACGAGGAACACCTCGCCATCCGCGAGGAGGTGCTTCTCACGATGCTCGAACTCATACGCTCCTGCGGCTGCGACACCGCCGAACCAGCCGCGGCACCGACCGTGATGCGAGCCGCCGCCTGAGGAAGGGCCGCCGCCGCGGAGGGCTGCCACACCGCACGGCCGCCGCCGCTGTCGCCTTTTTCCCCGCTCCTTCCTACACTTTCGCGGCACAGACCGCCCGCGAGAGCTTCAGCGTCGGAAGGATCCATGGAACTCCCCAATCACCTCAGACGCCGCGTGGCGATCGATCGCGTGGGCCCGGAGGTGGACGGGGGCCGCTTCGCCGCCAAGCGGGTTCGCGGCGACGAGGTGGTGGTCGAGGCCGACATCGTCTGCGACGGCCACGAGGAACTCGACTGCCGCCTGCACGTGCGGCACGGCGAGACGGGGCAGTGGACGGTGACCCCGATGGCATGCGCTGGCAACGACCTGTGGAAGGCGTCGTTCATCGCCGATCGGATCGGCCTCTGGCATTTTTTCGTCACGGCTCGCATCGACACCTTCGCGACGTGGCTGCGGGATCTCGGCCGCCGTCAACAGGCGGGAGACGATCTGCGGGTCGATCTCATCGCCGGCAGCCAGATCGTGGCGGCCGCGGCCCATGCCGCTCCCGCGGCGATCGCCTTGGAAATCGAGCAGTTCGCGATCAAGCTCCGCTCGCCGGCGTGGTCGGACGTCGTCCACAGCGACCGCCTGCGGGAACTGATGTCGCTCTACGCCGACCGCCGCGACGAGACGCGGCTCGAGCAGCCGCGGCCGGTCTGGGTCGACCGGGCCAGGGCGCGGTTCGGCAGCTGGTACGAGGTGTTTCCGCGGTCCTGGGGCCGCGTGGCGGGCGAGCACGGCACCCTCGCCGATCTGGCCGAGCAACTCGACTACGTGCGTTGGATGGGCTTCGACGTGCTCTACCTCACGCCGATCCATCCGATCGGGACCGCCTTTCGCAAGGGCCGCAACAACCGCCTCGACGCCGCGCCCGACGACGTCGGCAGTCCCTGGGGAGTCGGCGGCTCCGACGGCGGCCACACGTCGCTCCATCCGCAACTCGGCACGTTCGATGATTTCGAGCGGCTCAGGCAGCGGGCCGAGGCCTCGGGCATCGAACTGGCCCTCGATTTCGCGGTGCAATGCTCGCCCGATCATCCATGGGTGCGCGAGCATCCCGAGTGGTTTCGTCACCGTGCCGACGGCACCATCCAATACGCCGAGAACCCGCCCAAGAAATACCAGGACATCGTCCCCTTCGACTTCCAGTGCGAGCAGTGGCGGCAGCTCTGGGAGGCGCTCGGGAACGTGGTGCGGTTCTGGGTAGAAAAGGGCGTGCGAATCTTCCGCGTCGACAACCCCCACACGAAACCGTTCGCCTTCTGGGAGTGGCTCATCGCCGACATCCATCGCACGCACCCCGACGTGCTCTTTCTCGCCGAGGCCTTCACGCGGCCGAAGACGATGTTTCGTCTCGCCAAGCTCGGCTTCACGCAGTCTTACACCTACTTCACGTGGCGAACGGAGAAGCGGGAGACGGCCGCGTATTTGACGGAAGTGACGACGCCGCCGATCGCCGATTTTTTCCGGCCGAACTTCTGGCCCAACACGCCCGACATCCTGCACGAGACGCTCCAGCATGGCGGCCGGCCGATGTTTCTGGTGCGGTTGGCGCTGGCCGCGCTCTCCGTCGGCAACTGGGGCATCTACGGGCCGGCGATGGAACTGCTCGAGGCCACGCCGCGGGAACCGGGCAGCGAGGAATATCTCGATTCCGAGAAATACGAGATCAAGCGGTGGAACCTCGACAGCCCCGACACGCTGGCGCCCTTCATCCGCTGCCTGAACGAGATCCGCCGTGCGGAGCCGAGCCTGGCCCGTGTGCGACCGCCGCTCGTCCAGGCGATCGACGATCCCCACCTGCTGGCATGGTGCCGATACGATCCCTTGAGCGGCAATCGTGTACTCGTCGTAGTGAACATGCAGCCGCACGAGCCGCGGAAAGCCCGGCTCTCGCTCGACCGCGTCGCGCTCGACCTCGACGCCGTCGAATCGCTCACGGCGCACGACCTGCTCGACGACAGCGACCAGACCTGGCCGACCGACGCCATCACGATCACGTGCACGCCCGAGGAGCCGGTACGGGTGTTTCGGCTCGAGGCGCAGTCGGCAGCGGCCCCCGAGACGCAGACGGCATGACGCTCCCAGACGCCACGATCGCCGCCCGCCTGGCCGCGACACTGCCGAACGCCCGGTGGTTCGCCGACAAGGGGGCGGGCATCGCGGGCGTGGGCCTGCACGACCGCGCGTCGCTGCCGCACGCCGTGGCGGCCGAGGTGCTCCTTGCCGACGTGCACATGGCGGGCTCCGATCCGGCACCACGGTATGTCGTGATGCTCGACGCCGCTGGAGACGACGCCGCCGCCACGCCCGCCGTTGCCCGCTGGCTGCTCGATCTGGTGCTTTCCGGCGGATCGCTGCCGGGACGCACGGGACGATTCGTCGGCCACCCCACGGGCTTCGCGGCGCGGGCGCCGTTGGTCACGGCCGAACCGATGACGGTGAGCCCCATCGGTGGCGACGCCTCGAACACGTCGCTGGTGGTGCGGTCCGGGTCGGGCGGCTGGGTCATCAAGCTGTTTCGCCGGTGTCGCGCCGGCATCCAACCGGAGGTGGAGATCGGCGAATTCTTCGCTGCGGCGTCACCCTGGCAAGACACGCCCCGGCTGTGCGGCTGGCTTTCATACCTGCCCGCGGACAATGCCTCGGTCGGCGAGTCGACCGCGATCGCCACCGTGCATGCATTTGCTCCGGGCCACACGACAGGCTGGGATCGACTGGTGGGCCTGCTGACGGCGGGAGACGGCCTGACCGGTCGTGCCGGCGACGAGGTTCTTGCCATCGTGGCGGCCCTCGGCCGCGTGACGGCCCGGATGCATCGGGCATTCGCGTCGCGGTCAGACATCCCGGCCTTCGCTCCGGAGCCGGCGACTCCCGCCGGCCGGCAGGCCGCTGCGACAGGCATGCGCTGCCATGCGGAGCGGGTGTTGGCGTTGATCGAGTCGCGGCTCCCGCAGCTGGAGCCGACGATCTCCCGACGACTTGCGGCGGTGCTCGCCGCCCGCGCGAGCCTGGTGGGCCGCTTTGAATGTCTCTCGAGCGTCGCCCTTGGCACGAGCACTATCCGCGTGCACGGCGACTACCATCTCGGCCAGGTGCTCGTGGCGGAGCAAGAAAGCCAGGTGCTCGTGGCGGAGCACGACAGCAAGCTGCTCGTGGCGGAGCACGACAGCGTGCTCGTGATCGACTTCGAGGGGGAGCCGGGACGGACGCTGGCCGAACGCCGCGAAAAGACGGCGGCGGCCAAGGATGTCGCCGGCATGTGCCGATCGTTCGACTATCTTCTGCGGCATGCGGCGAAGGCGACAGGCAGGCCATACGCGGCGGCCGACCTCGAGCGATTGGAGAAGGCCTACCTCGACGCCTACCGCGAAGGCGCCGCCGGCCAGCCCTGGTGGCCGGCAGACCGCGTGGCCGCCGACACGCTGCTGGCGTCGTTCAAACTCGACAAGGCGATCTATGAACTCGCCTACGAGTTGAACAACCGCCCCGACTGGATCGACGTGCCGCTCGCCGCGATCGAGGAGATGGTGGCTACGGCGGCCCGGAACCTCTCTTCGCCGGCGTTCCATCCTCGTTGACGGCCACGTCGAAGATTCGCAGGGCATCGAGCCACCGCATCATCTCTTGATTCTTGAAGAGTCGGGGCACCGTCGTCCCCGCCTCCAGATGGCCATAATAGAGCTCCGCCTCCCCATGCTCGCGATCGCCGATCCGGCTGGTCACCTTCACCACGGAGCCCATTTCGGAGCATTCGACTACCTCCGCGAGATACTCGATGGTGTCGCCGGGAACCGCTTCGAACGCCAGCCGCACGCCCCCCACCTTCGCCAGCACCACCTGGCGGCGATAGTCGAGGGCGTCGGCAACGAGCAGGCCGGCCGTCTGCGCCATCCCTTCGAGGACGAGCGTCGCCGGCATCATCGCCGCCCCGGGGAAGTGGTCGTGGAGGTGCTCCTCGGCGAGCGTCACCGCCTTGACGGCCCGCGCGCGGCGGTGCCGGACGAACTCAGTGAATCGATCGATCCAAAACCAACGCATGATCGCTGTTGCTCCAGTGGTGCGACCCCCGTCGGCCGCTTCGATCGGGCACGAACGCCGGCTCAGCCGCCGACTCGCAGGGCCTCGAACTCACGGATGTGGCGGCACATATACATCGCGGCGATCCGCTGGGCGGTCTCGAGGAGCCGGTCTCGCACGTCTTCGGGCTCGAGCACCTCGACCATGTCGGCCAGGCCCAGCAACTGCGGCACCATCTCGTCGTCCCAGGCCCGGTCGATGGTGAGGATCACGCCGCCGTCGGCCTGTGGACTGACCTTCTGCCGCGGATGAAACGGCTTCTCGCAGGCCCAGCGGGCCCGCGGGGCCTGCACGCGGATCCGATACCGTCGCGGCGGATCGGCCGAACGGAAGATCGTGATGCTGTCGGCGAGAAGCTCCTCGACCGACTCGGCAGACCGCGTGAAGGTCCGGGACGTGGGCTTCGCATCCGCCACGCGATCGAGCTTGAAGAACCGCATCGCGGTGTCGCCCGCATCGGCCCGGTCCTTCGCCCCCCGGGACGGCTTCGTCGCCGCCGCTTCGGCGCGGTATCCAGCGATGTAGACGCTGCCGTCGTAGAGCACCAGTGCCTCCGGGCGGATGGTGTACTTCTTCGGCGCCGCATCGGCGAGGCTCGTGTAGCGGATCTCGAGTTCGACCGTGTTGCGGATCGCGCGATTGATCGCGTTGAGCGTGCGGGAGCGATACTTGGCTTCGGCGGGACGGGGATGGATGACCAGCCCCTCCTTGTGGGCTTCGACGTATGCGAGCAGTTGCGGAGTCGCCACCCGCTCGAGTTTCGCGAACAACTGGCTGATGCCACGCCAGTAGCAGGTGCCGGCCAGCGGGGCGAGAAAATCGCGGGCCACCGCCAGCGAGAGCAGTTCGGGCAGGGAAATCGCCGGGGTCTTCAGTTCCGCGGCGCCCTTGCCCGGCTCGATCGACCAGGCATGACAGGTGGTGCCGCGATCAGTGCGCTTCTTCGTCTGCTTCACGGCATAGCCGAACTTCTCCAGGAACTCGATGTCGCGGCGGACGTTCTTGTCGGACATCTCGTCGATGGCACCGCGGTCGCGGAGCCGGTCCTTGAGCTCCGTGGTCGTGAGCGGATGGCGGGCGCCGAACAGGATGTCTATCAGGTGAAACACCCGAAGCAGCTGTTCGTGGCGGCTGATAGAGTCCATGAAGATTGCAAGTCCGGGGAGGGTGGAGGAGCCGGCTCTGAGGATACCCGGGAAGCCCCCTGCGGGCAGGAGCCCTCCGCCAGACGGCCATATTTGGGAGTTGAAGCAGTCCTCCAACGTCGCGAGTAGGACAGAACTGCCCAAGCGGCCACGACAGTCAGACTCGCTACGGTCGTTATCGCTGGGTATCCTCGCCAAGGCTTTCGCGGCTGGACATGTGAAGACAGACGGTTTGCGCATGCATCGACAATACAACTGGCTGGTGGTTGGCGCAGGGTTTACCGGCGCCGTCTTTGCAGAACGCATGGCGTCGCAGGCAGACCAGCGAGTTCTCGTGATCGACCGCCGCACCACGCTCGGCGGCAACGCCCATGACCATCGCGACGACACTGGCGTGCTACGGCATGTGCATGGCCCGCACCTTTTTCACA
This sequence comes from Pirellulales bacterium, assembly GCA_044369655.1. Lineage (GTDB taxonomy): Bacteria > Planctomycetota > Planctomycetia > Pirellulales > UBA1268 > CAMCQY01. The sequence goes on along the minus strand of JBILWX010000039.1, from coordinate 19,057 downwards.
CGAACTCACCGTCGGTTTTCAAGTATCTCTCACGCTTCACCGACTGGATGCCGTACGAGCACCGGGTGCGGGGGATGATCGATGGCAGGCTCGTGCCGCTTCCATTCAACTTCGCTTCGATCGAGACCTGCTTTTCGGCGGCGACCGCCGACCGCATCAAGCTTGCGCTCCTGGCCGCCTACGGCGCCGACGCAAGCGTGCCAATCCTGGCACTGCGGGAGCGGCGGGAGCTGGAACTGCGGGAGCTTGCCGAATTTGTCTACGAGTCGGCCTTTCGCGGCTACACGCGGAAGCAGTGGGGCATGCTGCCGGAGGCACTCTCGCCCGCGGTCACGGGAAGGGTGCCGATCCGCACGGGATACGATGACCGCTACTTCCAAGACCGTTTTCAGGGCCAGCCACGCGAGGGCTACACTTTGCTCTTCGAGCGGATGCTCGCTCACGAAAGGATCGACGTGCGTCTCGGCTGCGGGCTGGACGATCTGGGCAGCGACATCCGCTACGACCGCATGCTTTATACCGGGCCCCTGGATGCCTTTTTCGGCAACGAGTTCGGCAAACTCCCGTACCGCAGCCTGGCCTTCGAATTTCACAGGCACGAGTCGGCCCGCGTCCAGTCGGTCGCGCAGGTCAACTACCCCGGCGACGAACCCTTCACCCGAATCACCGATTTCGGCCATCTCTGCGAGGGCGAGCGGAAGGCGACGACCCTCGCCGTCGAGTATCCACGGCCCTACCTGCCGGGCACGAACGAGCCCTACTATCCGGTTCCCTGCGACGAAGCGGAGCAGCTGCGGCAGGCGTACGCCGCGCGGGTGGCGACCTGCGGGACGCGGGTGCTCTTCGCCGGCCGACTAGCCGATTACCGTTACATTAACATGGATCAAGCGGTGGCCCGGGCGATGGTCGTTGCACGGCGTGCATTCGACGGGGCGGATGCCTGCGATAAGTCGCCTTCGGAAACGCTTTCATGAACCCCTCAGCCGCACACCGCGTGCTTGCACCCGTGCGGCGGCTTCGGAATCGGCTGCTCCATGTCGGCCGCATGGTTGCCTATCGGCTCGGCTACCGCTGCCGGACGGCGGACGCGGCCAGGCTAACGGTGATCATGCCGAGCTATGCGAGGCCGCGGAACATCGACCTGATCCTGTCGTCGGTCGTGGCCTGTGACTTCGTGTCGGAGATCATCGTCTCGAACAACAATCCTGCGGTGCCGCTCGAACAATTTCTTCACGTCCACGATCCGCGCATTCGCATCGTTCATCAGCCGCGACGAACGCCTGCCTCGGTGCGGTTCGAACTTTCCCGGCATGCCGCCGAACGATGGATTGTGGCGATCGACGACGACGTCTTTCCCTCGTCGCGGCAGGTGCGATCGCTCTTCGAGCGATTGGTAGCTGCACCGCACGCAGTCCATGGCTACGGCGGCGAGATCTGGGGCGATCCCCCGGCGAAGGCGACGTATCGGGCGGTACGATGGCCGCGTGGCACGGTCGCGGTGGATTCGCTGATGTGGGCCTTTGCCTACACCCGTGACCACGTGGAGACATACTTCGACATGCTCGCGCAGTTGGGAATCGAGAATGCGGAGCTGAATTCGAGCGAGGACGTGCCGCTGAGTTTTGCCGGACGCGGACCTGCGCTGATCCATAACGCGGGACGGATCTGCCGGTGCCCGAGCGACAGCGAGCCTGAGGTCGCCACCTGGATGCGGCCCGGTTTCTTCGAACATCGACGGGAGCTCGTGGCCCGTTGTCGGGCGATTCAGGCGGCCCGCTACGCCGGTGCTCCAACGTCGCGTGATCGGTAAACAGGGCCGGTAGCCGCATGACCAACCCTCCGCACGACCGGCCGCCCGTGGCGGATTGCCCACTGTTCTCAGTGATCGTGCCGTTTCTCGACGAGGAGCGGTGGCTACCGCAGTGTTTGGCCGCTCTGCGGAAACAGTCGATCGACCCCGCGCACGTCGAATGGATCCTGATCGACAATGGATCGACCGATCGGTCGGCTGATATCGTGCGGGCCGAGCCGCGGGCCAGACTGCTCGCCGAGGCTCGTCGCGATCCGTATCTCGCGCGCAATCAGGGCATCCGAGCTGCCCGCGGAAGGTACCTCGCCTTTCTCGACGCCGATTGCCTGGCCGAGCCTGACTGGCTCGCGGCGATGCAGTCGGAAATCGCCCGCACCGACGCGCCCGTACTGCTGGGCTATCTTGCGTATCCCTCGCCCCGCTCCCTGGCGTTGCAACTGCACGAAGACTACGAAGACGCGAAGCTCCGGCAGGTGCTGGAATGCGAGCCACCCGCGTGCTGGTTCGGCCATGCCGGCAATATGGTGGTGCGGACGGACATCTTTGCGGAGATCGGCCTCTTTGAGCCGATGCCGGTGGTGGGTGACACGGAGATCATTCACCGCCTCCGCAAGCGATACCCCGACGCGGTGGTCCGCTACGCGCCCGCGGCAAAGGTGGTTCACGCCGAGGTCGATTCGTTTCGCATGTACCTGACCAAAACCTATGAGATCGGAGCCCATTCCGAAACGCTCGCGCGCGTCAGCGCGTATCGCGCGCTCACGCTGGCCGAACGGGTGCGGATCACTGACCGCTGCCGCCGAATGCATGGCTACGGCCTCGGAAGAAGTCTCACCCTCTGGGCGATCCTTGCCCTCGGATATGCAGCCTTCATGGCAGGAAGGGTTGCCCGCGGCCTCAGACACAAAAAAGCATGAGTTTTTGGAGACCGGCTGTCAGCGTCGACATGCCATCAAGCTGATGCCCACCTGCGGACTTGCAGGGGGTTGCGGCGACGGGGTTCACTCAGTCAGCCCCGACCTGCTCCTGCAGTTCCAGCCAGCGTTCCTCGGCCGCGGCCAGCTTTTCGGCGGCCGCCGTCATCGCCGTGTGGTGCCGCAGCGCCTCGGCCGGATCGGTCGTCGCGAGCATCGCCTCGTTCGCCGCCCGCTTCTCCGCGTCGAGCTTGGCAATCGAGCGCTCGAGGGTGCTGATCTCTCGACGGACATCACGGTCGGACCGCACGGGCTTGGCCGCCGCGCCGGATTTCGCCGCCGCGCCGGCCTTCCCGGCCGGTGCGGGCTTCCGAGCGGCGGAGGGCTTTCCGCCCCCGGCCGCCTCTTCCTCGGCATCGATTTCCCTGTTCATGGCGGCGAGATACTGGGCGTAGGTGCCGCCGTAGTTGATCACCCGACCGTTGCCGACCTCGACCACGTTCGTCGCCACCGTCTCCACGAACGAGCGGTCGTGGCTGGTGAAGATGACGGTGCCGCGGTAGTCGAGGAGCGCCTGGGCGAGCGCGTCGACCGTCTCCACGTCGAGGTGATTGCCCGGTTCGTCGAGGACGAGCACGTTGAACGAGCCGAGCAGGAGCCCGGCCAGGCAGAGGCGGGCCCGCTCGCCGCCGGAAAGCACCGGCACCCGCTTCTCGACCGCCTTGCCGCGAAAGAGCATCGCGCCGGCGAGGTCGAGGATCCGCTGCGACTTCGTGCCGATCGCCGCCGCCCGTTCGAGGTAGGAGAGCACCGTGTCGCTCTCGTCGAGGCTCGTATAGACATGCTGGGCATAGATGCCGAGCTCGCAGCCGTGCCCCCACTTCACCTCGCCGGCCAGCGGCGGGAGCGACCGCACGAGCGTCCGCAGAAACGTCGTCTTGCCCTGGCCGTTGTCGCCGACGATCGCGGCCCGCGAGCCGTGCACGATTTCCACGTCGATCGACTCCGCCACCGTGCGGTCTGCATAGCCGATGGCCAGCCCACGGCACCGCACGGCCGGCCCCTGTCGCGGCGACACCTCCGGGCAGCGGATCGCCGCCGTCGGGGCATCGGTCGCAATCTCCTCCAGTTCGAGCTTCTCGAGCTGCTTGCTCTTCGACTTCGCGCGGGAGGCGGTGGAGGCCCGGGCCTTGTTACGGGCGATGAAATCCTCGAGTTGCCGTCGCTTGGAGAGCACGGCGGCGTTCGTCCGCTCGAGGTGCTCCCGCTGTTCCCGCTGGTAGTCGAGGAAGGCGTCGACCTTTCCCGGAAAAATCGTCAGCTTGCCGCCGGAGAGGTCGAGGGTGCGATCGCAGGTGGCCCCAAGAAAGGCCCGGTCGTGCGACACGATCAGGCAACTCTCGCGGTAGTCTCGCAAAAAGTGCTCGAGCAGGATCTGCGTCCGCAGGTCGAGGAAGTTGGTCGGTTCGTCGAGGAGGAGCAGGTTGGGCTCATGGAGCAGGAGCGCGGCGAGCTTCACGCGGGTCTGCCAGCCGCCGGAAAGTTCCTTGACGGGCCCCGTGAGCAGCGAGCCCTTGAGTTCGAACCGGCCCGCCACCTCGCCGCACTTCCAGTCGGGCTGGCCGCTGTCGCGCATCAGGAAGGCGAGCGCCGTCTCCCCGGGCTCGAAGGGGTCGTGCTGCCTCAGGTAGCCGAGCCGCAGGCGGGGATGCCGGATGACCTCCCCGGCGTCGAGTTCCTCCTCGCCGAGGATCACGCGAAGGAGCGTGCTTTTGCCGGCGCCGTTCCGGCCGATGAACCCCACCTTGCCGTCGTCGGTGATCGTGGCGCTGGCCTCGTCGAGGAGCACCTGGTCGCCGTAGCGCTTGGAGGCGTTTTTAATGTCGAGCAGAACGGCCATGGCGGGTGTCCGAGGGAGGGCCCCACACAGTAGCGTCCTCCGGCCGCCCACGGGAATACGGGCGGAAAAAACCGCGGTGATGCGTGACTTGCCGGCCCGTTGCTGGCATGCCCGCCGGGCCACTCGCTACGATTGTCTTTCCGATCCTCCCCGTGGCTTCCTCAGCACTCCCCCCAGCCGGAACCCGCCTCATGCTCCATCCCCTGCGTTGTCTCGCGGCCCGTTCGTTTGCCGTCTTCCTGTCCGCAGCCGTCGTATCGCCCGCGATAGCGTTCACGACAGCGAGCGTGGCGGCGGTCATGGCGGCCGCCTCGCCGGCCGTCGCCCAGACGGCCACGACGCCGGCCACGGTGGCCACGGCGGCCGACATCATCGCGGCGGTCCGCAAGGCTGGAGATGCCTACGCCGCAGCCTTCAATGCGGGCGACGACAAGGCTCTCGCCGACCAGTGGACGCTGGGCGCGGAACTCATGGAGGGGGGCGGCATGCACAAGGGCCGCGACGCCATCGTGGCCTCCCTCGCACGGTGGCGAGCCGTCCATCCCAAGGCCGCCCTGAAGATCGACGTCACCGATGTGCAACCCCTGGGCGCGGGCGTGGCCCGCGTGCAGGGCACGCTCACCTTCACGAAGCAGGTAGACGAGGAACCGGTGGTGTCGCGGTTCGACAGCCTGCGTGTGCTCGAAAACGGCGTCTGGCGGATCGCTGAATCGCGGGTGGTGCCGACGCAGCGGGCCGCGTTGACAGACCTCGCCTGGATGGTCGGCGTCTGGCAGTCGACCGATGCCAAGACCGGCACCACGATCGATGCCACCTACGAGAAGAGCCTCGGAGGCCACACGATCGTGGGCCGCATCAAGGTTCGGCGGAAGGATGGCACGACGGTCGAGTCGATCGACGTGATCCACCCCGATCGGCTCACCGGCCGGGTGCGATCATGGAGCTTCGATTCGACCGGGGCCCGCGCCGAGGGAATGTTTTCCAGCGACGGCACGTCGTTCGACCGCCGGCTGGTGGGTACGCCCGGCGATCCCGCCCGGGGCAGCCGGGCGGAGTGGGTGCAGGTGCTCACGCCCCTGGGCCGCGACATGCTGCTCTGGCATTCGATCGAGCGCACGATCGACGGCCAAGCGGAGCCCGACTCCGAACCGGTGCACCTCCGCCGCATTCGCTGACGGCGCCGCGTCTCTCGATCCGTCCATGTTCATTGCAGTCATTCCCACGAGCTTCCATCACCGTCACCTTTCCGCCACTTCAGGGAGCCCAGTCATGCTCATGTTCCGCACCCGCCGCCCGAGAAGCCTTCATCTGGCGACGGTCGTTGTCACGATCCTTGCCCAGGCGTCCGCCTCCACCGCGATCGTCTTTGCCCACGGTGGCGGCGGCGGCCACGGAGGGGGCGGCGGCCACATGGGTGGCTTCAGTGGCGGCGGGCGGAGCTTTGACGGGGGAGGGCGGAGCTTCGATGGTGGCCGAGGGTTCGATGGGGGCCGAGAGTTCGATGGTGGGCGAAGCTTCGATGGGGGCAGAGAGTTCGATGGGGGCCGTGGTCTCGATGGTGGCCGCTCGATCGATGGCCGCGGATTCGACGACGGCCGTGGGTTCCGTGACTTTGACGGCGGCCGCGTTCTCGATGGGGGCGGCAGGCTCGACGGCGGGGCACGACTCGACGGTGGCCGCGGCTTGGACGGCGGCGCCCGTCTCGACGGCGCTGGCCGCTTTGCGGGAGATGCAAACCTGGCACGGGTCGCCAACGTGGGCGACCGTGGCATTCGCCCCTATTCGATGAACACGCTGGCGACCCGTGGCGATGCCATCCGCAACAATTTTCGCAACACCAACTGGTACAACAATCGCGGCTGGTACGGCAACAATTTCAATCGTTGGTGGCCGGGCGGCTGGTGGTTTGCGGGCGGCATGATGACGGGCCTGCTCTGGGCGGACCTCTTCGCCTGGGGCGGCTACGGCGCGTATGGCGGAGGGGGTGGTGGCTCCGGCAGCGGCGTGTCCACGATTCCCTATGACTATGGCACGACGGTCGTCTATCAGGACGACGGCGTCTACGTGCAGGGCAGCCGGGTGGGCACGGCGGAAGAATATGCCCAGCAGGCGTCGACGATCGCGGCACAGGGATATGCCGACACGAAGATCGCCGACGATGACGAGTGGCGGTCGCTGGGTGTGTTTGCGATGGCCAGGACGCAGGAAACCGATGCGAGCAATTTCCTCTCGCTGGCGATCGACAAAAACGGGATCCTGCGGGGCAGCTACTACAACGCGGTGTCGGATGAGAATTCCCACGTGACGGGGAAGGTCGACAAGAAGACGCAGCGGGCGGCGTGGACGATCGGCGACAAGAAGGAGCCGGTCTACGAGGCGGGCATCAGCAACCTCACCAAGGAACAGTGCACGATCCTCGTGCACAAGGCGGGGGGCAAGACGGAGCAGATGCTGCTGGTCCGCGTGCAGCAGGGTGTGCCGGGCGCCGGCCCGGTGGCGAAGCCTGCGGGGGCGGAGAAGGCGGCGACCGGAGCCGCCCCGCGAGAAAACGACCAGCCGATCCGGGTGAACGCCCCGCCAGAGAACGACCCGAACGAAAACTAGGCCTTCAGCCGGTCACACACTGAGCGGAGGGCATGGGACTCGAACCCACAACCGGTTACCCGGCACGACATTTCCAGTGTCGCCGCTAGCCATTCGCTTACCCTCCGTAAGTCACTCCAGCTGCTTGACTTAAGGGCATGTCATCGTGGACTGCAAACTGCCTGATCGAACGCGGATCGAACAGGCTTTCGCAACTTTCCCTGACTTTTGCCCCTGATCGAACAGGGTGACCACCGCGGCATCATGCATCCTGCCGCCGCGGACTTTGGAAGAGTATAGCTACCGGTTGCGGGTCGGTCGACGCCCCCCGGGGCAGATCGCAGGACTACCTCTAGCGTTGTCGACCTGAGCATGCGAGGGCTTACGGGGGCCGCGGCCAAAGCGTGGGTCGTGCTCTGGCGGGACACTCAACCAAACGGCCTCACCAAGACGGCCATTGCCGATCTCGCCCAGCGGATGGGGTGTTCAACGACTACCGCCAAGGGCGGAATAATCGAGTCAGAACCCCAGCATAGGGCTACTCTCTCATGGCGCAAGGGTTCACCCCCTGGCCAAGAAGTGCCGACGAGACCATGGGCAACTGGATATCAAGCGTCTCAACGCAGCCCGGGGCTATCTTGCGAAGCACAGCGCCTGGTGGAGTCTGCCAGCGTCTGTAAACACATCCACGTAGCCTGTCTCAAAGCACGTGCTGCAAGCCATTACCCGCATGGTGGCCGAGGGACGATCGTCATCAGGTTCGTCTGGCCAGGAGCACCTGATTACAGCCTGAGTCCGTAGCGTTGCAGCCGTCGTCATAGCGGCTCTGTACGAGCGTCACAGCGAAGCCCAACTCTTCTAGACGCTCCATCATGGGTCGGCAGTACGGGTGCCTCTCTGGCGGCTGTTTCCACGTGTGCATGCCCGGCACCCGTAGTTCTCTTCGGGTGACTCTGGCAAGTTCCTCAACGGATCGCAGGTGAAAATCCAGGCCGAAGGTATCGCCAGCGTGCATGCCGCCAGCTTCGAGTGGGGCGTAGACCATCAGGAAGTTGGCTGTGAGAGCGAGATCGAAGCTTCCGTCAGTAAATGGCAGACATGGCAACGCCCCGGGGACGTAGCGTCCGTCGTCTCGTCTCTTCGCGTAGTCAGCAACAAAGCGTTGAAGGGCGGCGTACTTGTCCCCGTAGAAAGCCTCGATGTCGGCATACACCAGCACACCGGGGTTTCTGCGAATCTGTTCACGGCAGGCATCGATGTCCGCCTTCCCCTGAGCCGCAATCGCCTCGGGGTCGGCGCCGTACATTGGGTCGCAGCCGGTCGCATCGAGCCCCATGGCCAGTGCTTCGGCTATGAAACTCCCCGGGCCGCTCGCGACGTCAAGGATTCTCAGGCCCCGCAGCTTCTCCTGCTCAAGGGCGAGCATTTGGAGGTATTCAGCCAGCGTGCGGCCAAAGAACGCCACGCTCTGGAGCTGGAAACGAGAACTGCCGTCGTTCATAATGGTCCGCGTCTTCGTGCAGATTGGGGTATTACTGGGCTGGACGGTGATAGCGTTGCCCGAGGTTTCCAACAATGAAAAACCAAGCCGGACCTGAAAAGCCCCGGTACTGGTTCCCGGCCAAGACCTACGGCTGGGGCTGGGGGCTGCCATCTACATGGGAGGGCTGGCTGGTCTTGCTTGCGTACCTGATCCTGCTGCCCGTTGCCGTCGTGCTCTTTCCACCTGACCGAAACATGCCCGGCTTTCTCGCGGGAGTATTTGGGCTGTCCAGCGTGCTCATCGCGATCTGCTGGTGGAAGGGCGAACCTCCGAGGTGGCGATGGGGCGGGAAATAGGCCGGTTTCCCCGGAATAATCACGGCCGATTTCCGCGACCTAAACTCCGCCGGATCCGTACATATCTCTGGTACTGCGGGGTCTGGGTTTCTCTCCGAAAGGGCTGATCCGATGGTCGCTGCAAACAAGTACCTGCTCAGGGAAGTCAGGCGGCTGGCTATCAAGGACGAACTCTTGGCGATGCGGCTCCGTGGCAGGCTGGTGGTGCCGCTGGTCGCTATTCAGCCGGCCAAGAAGAACCGCACTGGCACGGGCTGACCCACGGGCTTTTTCGCCCAAGCGTCATGCTGCCAGCTCGCGACCGAAGCCAACTTCTTTTGGCTATCGTCGCTGGTTGCCCATATCGTTCCTCCGGAGTTCTTTCCACTGAGCCAGCCCCGGAGGCCCCATCATGCCTACCACCAAGACGCTCGTGATCTGCAAATCGTTGCATCACAACAACACCGCCCGGGTAGCCCACACAATTGCGGACGTTCTCGGAGCCGTTGTCGTGTCACCCGAAGAGGTGCCGTACACGAGCCTCGATGACTACGCCCTGATTGGCTTTGGCTCAGGGGTCTACTACGGTTCGTTCCATGAAGTCCTCTGGGGTTGGGTTCGCGGCCTACCTAGTCAGAGCCTGCCCCAGAAGCCCGCGTTCGTGTTCTCGACTTCGGGCCTGTCATGCCTCTGGAAGCTCTGGCATGGCCCCATCAAGCAAGAGTTAGCTCGAAAGGGCTTTGATATCATTGGCGAGTTTCATTGCCGTGGCTTCGATGCCTGGGGACCGCTGTGGCTGGTCGGTGGAATAAACAGGCGGCACCCAGATGAGCGCGACCTCAGCCGAGCTGCTGAGTTTGCCCGTCGTATACAGACAGCGACGCAGGCTCAGCCCAAGTTGGCCGCGGGAGCAGACCGTGCAACGCTCAAGGCTGGGTGACGCCGGGTGATGGATGCCGGCGACGGTCTCCAACAGTCGTGCTCAAGTGCTGCTGCCCGTGATTTGCCGACCAGTCCCGAAACCAGCCTCATTCTTTAGAGACACGCTTCTTTTAAAGCTTCAAACACCCGCTGAAATTTCAACAGCGTGCAACGATCCCGGCTTAGCTCGCGTGACATCCAGCCTTCATAAGGCTTTGGGGTTTTTAACTCTGGCCGGGTGACTTAGGAGCGTGTGTTGGCCCATGCTCGCTACGACAGGAAAGCAAACCGGCCTGTGGTGATGAAAAATGCCGGGCGCGGGTGGCTTCAGAGCGGTCGGCCAGTGAATTCCAAAGATATTTAAACGGGCACCGATAGGCTACTTTTTCAGTCTAGCGCCGAGAAAGTAGGTTGTCGGGTTCTCAGGCCAGCGACGGCCAGATGGGTGTTGAACGCGGTGCGCATCGCGTGCACATCGAGCTGGCGGCCCCGCTCATCCGGGATGGAAACGGTGCCTAACGCGGCAACCGGCAAAATCACTCCCGTCCCTGATTTCTCGAATACTACTGGCTGCGTCCCCTTTTTTCCTCCACGAGCCTCTACTTCGCGAGTTTGAACGTGAACTCGTTCGGCCCCTTGGCTGCCACCTCGGCGGTGAGCCCGGAGGTCTGGGGCGAGCGGTATTTCTTTGGCAGATGCGATATCTCGACACTGGTGGACGTGGGAAAGCCGTCCGGCACCGGCCCTTCCACCGGTTTTGCTGTGTAGCTGAGCTTCTCGATCTGCACCCTGTGGCTGCCGGGGACGGCCCCATCCTGCGGCCGGAAGGTCTGCAGCCTGAACCGGCCCGCGGAATCGGTCGTGCCGATCGCGTTGTAGAACCGACCGCCGTTTTGCGTGACGAAGACCACCGTCGCCCCGTCGACCGGCTGGCCCTCGAATGTCACCGTGCCGCCGGCGGGCACGCGGGCCGGCCACTGACGGCTCCAGGCGTCTTCGTAGTAGCGGGAGCAGCCCGTCGCGACACAGGCAGCCGCCGCCACGATCAGCCACGGCGTCATGGCCGCGCGATGGAATTCTGGGCGTGGCACGGCGGCTCGTATCATGGATTGAACCTCAGGTTTTCGCCGCCCTGCCGCGAGCCGAGTGCTCCCCACACGCCGTAGGGGCTGGCGCTCGTGGGCGAGGAGATCGTGCCGGTGAGATCGCCGTAGTCGATGTTTTCCGTGATAAACCTGACCGCACCGTCGGCAAACACGGCCACGACCCCGCCCAGGTGCTTGCTGCGGGGGGGCAACACGCCATTGCCGCCCATGCCGTCGTTGTTGCACACGCCCCTGTTTGGGGGCAGGATCGTGTTGAAACCTATCAGTGGCGCGTAACCTTGATTCCAGCGGGTGCCTACGGAACGATTGCGTTGACTGATCGAGGCCGCGGTCGTCCACCCGCTGCCGGTGTACGCGGCAAGGCAACTGGACGGATTGTTGGCGAAGCTCATGTAGTTCGCTTCGGGGGAGTTGGGTGCGCGGACAATTCCGCCGCTGCCAAATCCGGCCGGTCGCGTGCACTCCGAAAGCATGATGGTGTTCGAGAGCCCGTCGGGTATCTGGGAGGTCTTCAAGGCACTCTTGACGCCGAACAGGCCCCGCATGCCCGCTGTGGATGGCAACACCGCTTCATCCCGATTGAGGTCGTCGAATCGGTCGCCATACGAAAAGGTGTAGTTGGTTGCGCCGAGTGCCGCGGTGCCAATAATGATGGACGTGTCGCGCGGACCATCCGAGGGGCACAGAAGTAACCCCACCTGTGTGCCCCACGCGCCGCCCCCATTGTTGGGGTTGCCGAGATTCACCGGCACGATCCTGTCATGGAGCCGTTGCTCCTCCATTTAGGGCAGCAGGGCGACGAATCCGCTGCAGGAGCCGGGCCCGTCGGCGGTCGTACGGTAGTACGTCGTGTTATTACCCGCAGGATTGCTGTCCCACCATCCGCCGGCCCACGCGTCATGTCCGCCGCGACCGTAGGGCAGCACCTTCCTCGCCGACTCGTGGTTGTGGATCGCCACGCCCAACTGCTTGAGATTGTTCATGCACGCGTTGAGGCGGGCCGACTCCCGGGCCGCCTGCACCGCCGGTAGCAGCAAGCCGACGAGCGTGCCGATGATCGCGATCACGACCAGAAGCTCGACCAGCGTGAAACCAAGGAGGGATCGAGGGGCAGCTTTTGCTTGCCGTCGTTGCGATTGCTGAACGCCTGTGGCGATCCCGCTCAACTGAGTGATCGTGATCATCGCTCCCCCCTTTGTTGGTCGCCTGAGGAATTCCTGGGTCCCGCTCCGTCCCGACGGATCTCCGTGAAAGCACGCTGTCCAGAAACTATAGCGCCGCCCGTGATCTTCCGCACCTGGCGGATCTGCCAGTGTCCCGGCTTGTATTGATCCCATAAAACCCCCGGCGGGAGCCGGGGGACTTCGGGTATGCAGCGGCGACCGGTTGCCACATCGCCCCGCTCATCCGGGATGGAAACGGTGCCTGGCACGTCAACCGGCAAAATCGCTCCCGTCCCCGAATTCTCCTGCTACTCGGCCAGTTCGAAGGTGAACTCGTTGCGTTTGCCGGCGATGACCTCCACCTCGAGTCCCGAGGTTTGTTCTTGGCGATACTTCTTCGGGATGTCGGGACGTTCCGGCTGCGCTGGCAGCGTTTGATCGGCGCCGATTCCCGGAATCCACGGCGTGATCACGACCTTGTAGTGGCCGGCGCGAAGACCATCGCCGGGCCTGACGGTCGTCACTCGGTAACGCCCGCTCGCATCGGTGCCCGCTGCCGCCATCTGCCCTTTTGGGGGAACGAACCGAAGGATTGCATCTGGCACCGGGCGGCCTTGATGCGTCACACGGCCGAACGCAGGCACCATTCTATCGCCCGATCTGCATCCAGCGATTCCAGCCATGGACACACTCGTTACTATCGCCATCCGGATCCACCGTCCCGAGAAAAGCGGCACCTTCGACAAAGGCCTCATTCAAGACCCTTTCGTTGCTGCGTATCGATGATCGCCAGCCACTGGTAGAGCTTCAACTCGATTGAGGCGTCGATCCAGCCCACCCGACCGTCGGCAAATACAAACCCGCCTCCGTTCCCATGGGGCGATCGGAAAGCAATCGTGTTGTCGAGGTCTGAAGCGACCCCGTTTGGCCTACCACATTCAAGGGTACCGATCGAGCGAACAACGGACGTCACACCATACGCCCGCGACCCGCTCCAGTTGCCGATAGTACCCGGCCACCCCCATCCGTAAGCTCCCCAGGACGAGCATTCGTTTCGTGTGACGACGCCTCCGGAAATGGCCCAGCCAACCGTCGATTGTTCCCCCAAGGCCATGACTTTCGAGAGACCGTCCGTAATGTTGCGCGGCGATTGACCTTTCGAGCCGGTTGGGAACATGCCGTTCAGGCAATGCCCGTAGTTCACATCACCACGGCATCGCTCGGTAAAACTCCCGGTCTTGAAGGAAGCGTCCGGGGCGCCCGCCACGCCCGCATATGACGGTTGCAGGTAGGATAAGGTATTAAGGGTACGCGAGGTTCTCGACGGACACAGGAAAAGTCCGCTCCGCATTGCCCCTATCGCCGCGGTGTTGGGTGCGGTTCCTGAGCCGCCAGGACCACCGCCAATGCCGAAATTACCGACCGATGTGCCGCTTCTTTGTATATCCAGGCGGTTATACATGTCCTGCAGTTCGACGTAGGGGAGAATGGCGACTATCCAACTAAAATTTGAGTTGACATCAAAACAGCTCGCCGGGAATGTTCTTTTGGCATCGACATGCTGGTGCAGCGCCAGGCCCAGCTGCTTGAGGTTGTTGGTGCAGCTGCTCCGCCGTGCCGCCTCGCGGGCCAACTGCACCGCCGGTAGCAGCAAGCCGACGAGCGTGCCGATGATCGCGATCACGACCAGAAGCTCGACCAGCGTAAAGCCAAGGAGGGATCGAGGGGCAGCTTTTGCTTGCCGTCGTTGCGATTGCTGAACGCCTGTGGCGATCCCGCTCAACTGAGTGATCGTGATCATCGCTCCCCCCCTTTGTTGGTCGCCTGAGGAATTCCCGGGTCCCGCTCCCTCCCGACGGATCTCCGTGAAAGAACGCTGTCCAAAAACTATATTGCCGCCCGTGATCTTCCGCACCTGGCGGATCCGCCAGGTGCGTGACCGCGCGGGGTTTGATTGAATGGGCATGGACGGACGGGTGCCGAAGATGGACGGGCCCCGAGGACGGAAGGGCCCCGAGTCCGTCTGCCCGCTCTGCTAGCCCTCAGGAAACCCCGCTGATGCGACTCCCTGCCGTGTGCCCCTGCCCCCGAGCAGACGTCTTTGCGGGGCTTCTTGCGTTCGCCCTGGTCGGGTTGGTCGGGCTGCGAACGTCGCTCGGTGCAGACGGTGCCGATCTTGATTTGAAATATACGCTCGAGAAGCCCGGGAAAGTGTCGCTGATCGTGACCGAAGCCTCCGGCCGGGTGGTTCGTGAACTTCTGCACGCCGCGCCGCGGGCTGCCGGCCAGCAGCGTGAAGCCTGGGATGGGCTCGACGAACGCGGGCAGCCTGTTCCCGCCGGAGAATACCACTGGAAACTGCTGTCGAGCGACGGGCTCAAGTCAGAATATCTGATGTCGCTGGGCGCGACCTGCGTACCCCCATGGAAGCAGATGCCGGGCAACCATGGCGGCGTGACGAGCGTGGCCGTGGATGCGGCGGGGGCGGTGTTCCTGGTGGCCGGCTGCTCGGAGGGGCCGCCGCAGATCGTCAAGCAGTCGCTCGACGGGACTCGTCGCGACTGGGACACGGAGCATGTCTTCGACGGATGGCAGGGGGGCGTGGCCTCCGCCGTCCTCGGCGACACGCTCTATTCGCTCCAGCCAGCCGGTGTGGTGATCACGGTCGATGGCGCCACTGGTAAGCGCAAGGCCCGCTGGGAACTCTGGTGGGATAAGGACGAGAAGCCTTCAAACGACGTGAGCAGCCTGGCCATCGACCTGGCGGGCCGGAGCGATCAACTTGCGATGGCCTTCGAGAAGCACGACGCTATCCGCTGGATCGATCCAGCCACCGGCAAGGTCATCGACGAAGCCGCCGTGCCCGCGCCGCGGTCCGTGGCCGTGGCCGCCGACGGCCGCGTGTTCGTGCTGACAAACGACACGGTCGTCATGCTCACCCGCACCGCAAAGACGCCGGTCGCCATCATCAAGCCAGGCTCGCTATCCTCCGCCTATCGGCTCGACGTCTGCCCAAAGACCGGCGACATCATCGTGGTGGACCGCGGCGAGGGCAACCGGATCAAGCGGTTCGACGCGACGGGGAAACTGCTGCAGACGCTCGGCCGCGCGGGCGGTCGCCGGCAGGGGGCATATGACCCGGCCGATTTTGGTGTGGTGTTTGACCTGACCGCCGACGGCACGGGTGGATTTTTCGTCTGCGAGTCCTGGACCCCGCCGCGGCGCACGGCCCGGTTCGATCGTGATGGCAAGCTCGTGTCGGAATGGTACGGCGGCCAGATGTACGCCAACCACACCGTTGCCGACCCCGCCGACCCGACCATCGTTTGGGTCGACTCGCACTTCGGCTCCATCTTCAAGGCCAAGGTCGACTATGCGGCCAAAACGTGGAAGGTGCTCGCGACCTACACCTTCGGCGGCATGATGGACGGTTTTATCCCGAGCACCACGCACGGCGCCGGACGGTTCGTCGTGCGGCATCGCGACGGCAACACCTACCTCTGCCGCGACGATGTGCCGGTGGTGCTCCGCGAGGACGAGGCCGGCCGCCGCCTCGTGCCGCTGGTGTCGAGCCAGTACAGCATCTGGCACGCCTGGAACGGCAAGTACTTGCCCGCCCTGGTCAAGGATCTGCTCCAACCGGACAAGGACATGCAGGCCAAGAACCAGGAATCACAACCGTTCGCCCGTGACCCGGAAAAGCAAGCGTGGCTCTGGACTGACTTGAACGGGGACGGCCAGTCGCAGGCAGAGGAAATCAGTTTTGGAAAATTCCCGAGCTGGTTCACCAGCCGCTGGTATGTGGATGAGAAGATGAACTACGACCGGTATTGCGATGGCGCACTGCAGACCATGCCGTTGCTGGAGTGGACCGCGGCGGGTGTGCCGGTATACGCCGGCTGGAGTGCCATCAAACCGATCCCCGCAACCATGCCCGACTGGCTGCAGGCGACGCAAGGCGACTATGGCGCCAGGGGCCGCCTCGGTTGTGTCGGGATCTGGCCAGACGGCGATGGCGGCTGGTTCGGCGCGTTCAATAATGGCAACAACGGGTACGGCATGGGCTTCATGAGCGCGAAGCTGAGCGCCAACCGCGTTGTTCGCTGGGATGCCCGCGGGAAACTCCTCTGGGACGTGGGGCGGCACTCGGCCGATTTGGGAGCGCGGCCCGGTGAGGCGCGAAGCTTCTTCCGGACTGCCGGCGTGGCCCACCGCTGCGTTGTTGTGACAGATGTCGAGTGCTACTACGACGTGAAGAACCTGACCCACGTCTGGGACCGCGACGGACTCTGGCTGGGCAGGTTGCTCGAAAATCCGGACACAGATGTCGCCCCCGCCGCGGCCTACACGCTCTGCACGGAGAACTTCGGCGGCTCGCTCATCGAGATCAGCCCAACCATGAACGTTCCTGGCCTGGAGGCGGGCGATGTGGTGTTCTTCGGCTCGGGACAGAACGACACCCGGGTCTATCGCATCACCGGCTGGGACACGATTCGCCGCCAGACCGGCACCGTGGACGTTCCTGAGGGCTTCGCGGCGACTGCCAGGGAGCTGGTGGACCGTGAGGCTCGTCGGCCCGACGTGGCCCGCATCGGGCGGGTCGGTATCGCGAAGGTGGATGCCAGTCTCGAGAAGTGGAAGAAGACCAAGCCCCTGTCGATACGCATGGGTGAAGCGGAACTCGCCAGCCTCTATCTCGGCTGGAATGCCGAAGGACTCCTGGCGTGCTTCGATGTCACCACAGACCGGCCATGGAAGAGCCGCTCGGCGGTGAACGAGGCCTTCACCGGCGGCGCGGCCGTGGATGTGAACATCGGCCCGCTCGCGGCTCCCGATCCCGCGGCGCCGGCCGCCGGCGCGATGCGCTATGTGGCGGCGCCGATCGGCGAGAGCGGCGGCCCGAAGCTGGTCGAGTTTCTCCCCCGCCTGTTGCCCGGGATGCCGCCGCAGAAACAGCCGGTGATGTTCGAGACGGCCGCCCAGGGCAAGGTGAGCTTCGAGCGGGTGGCCGCCTGCCCCGCCGGCCAGATTGCCGCTCGTCTCAAGATCGACGCCGTCGGCAACGGCACCGGCTACGTGGTCGAGATGCGGATCCCGATCCGCGGGCCGCTCGAACCCAGGCCGGGGCATCGGTTCCGGTTCGACGCGTCGGTCATCCTCGCCGATGAGATCGATGGCGAGGTGAGCGACGCAAGGCTTCCGTGGCACAGCCGCGCGCCTGAGGATCAGCTCGTCACGGCCGATCAGGTCATCGAAGCCACGCTCCGCCCCGCCAACTGGGGCGAGGCTGTTTTGGAGTGAAAAGGAGAACGATGTGAAAATGACGCGGCGATTGATCGGAGGCATCGCCGCCGTCGACGGAGTCGCCTCGCTTGTGTGCCTGACGCTCGCGGCCGGTGCCGTGGCTGAGGAACTGGTGCCCCGGGTGAGGCCCGGCGACACGATCGCCGGCTTCGGTGACAGTATCTCTACTGGCAATGGCTACGGCTATCACGCCGTGCAGCTGCTCAACGAGGCCCACCCCGACTGGAAGCTGTCGTTTGTCGGCTGCGGCTATTCAGGCTGGACCGCCAAAGGGGCCGCCGCAGTCGTCGACAAGGTGCTCGAGAAGAAGCCGGACGTCGTCACGATCATGTTTGGCACCAACGACCTCGGGCTCGATGGGCACCGCGGCGTCGGCGAGTTCAAGGAACGCATGCGGGCGCTGGTCACGCCGCTCAAGAAGGCGGGAGTGCGGGTGATTCTGCTGACGACTCCCTATTGCGGCGGCACAGGGCCTGTGGCAATGGAATGGCAGGACCGCTGCCTGCCCTTCATGGGCGACGCCGTGATCGCGTTGGCACAAGAGGAGGGGCTGCCCGCCTTTGACATGTTCACGGCGATGCGGCAGCTTACCGAGGCGGGGCGAAAGACAGACGCGGCCTTCACGCTCTTTCAGGCCGACAACTGCCACCCGAGCGCTGAGGGGCAGAAGCTCATGGGCCGCGCGCTGGCGGATTTTCTGGAAGGCAGGCCGTCCCCTTCGCGACCGCCGTTTGTCTTGAATGTGGAACGCCCGGAGGCCACCGCGGGCCGCGCGGTAAAGCCTCTCGATGTTGCCACCGCCGATGCCTCGGTGTGGCCGGCTGCCTCGACGCCCATGATTCTCGACAGACCTGAGCAGATCATCTCAAAACCAGGCGTGCCCGTGGCCTGGAAAAGTTCGGCGGACCTCTCGGCCCGGGGGCTGGCTGCCTGGGATGACGAGGCGATGCATCTGCGGGTTGAAGTGACCGATCCGGTCGTCGTGGTCGGCCCGAAACAGCCGGCCTGGGGCTACGACTCGGTTGAACTTTTCTTCGACACCCGGGCGCTCGAAAAACGCGAAGTGGGCTCGGTCTCGGGCTTCTTCCAGATGCTCGTGCCGGTCACCGGAGCCGACGGCCCGACGGAGGCCGCCTGCGGCAAGGGGGATGCCTTCGATCCGGCCACCGTGAAGGCCTTCTGCCGACGTACGCCGCAGGGCTATGTGATCACGGCCAGCGTGCCCTGGACCACGCTCGGCTTCATGCCGCGGCCCGAATCGAACATCGGCTACGACTTCACGGTGATCAACAGGAATGCGGCCGAGGCATCCCGCGACAAGGACTATTACGGACTGTGGCGGGCCAACGGCAACGACTACCTCGATGCCGGCTGCCTGGGCATCCTCACGCTCGCCGAAAAAAGGTGACAGGTGACCTGCCCCCATGTATGACGCCAGTTTTTAAGTTAGGGTTTTGCCCTCCAACAGACCAGCCCTGTGTGGTTGCGGAGGCGCAGCCGTAGCAACCACACAGGGCTGCAGCGCCTTAGGGGCCGGG
>JBILWX010000284.1:0-2689 GCA_044369655.1 Pirellulales bacterium | reverse complement strand
GGAGAAGACTCGAGCAGGTTGTTCTCGAACGCGCCCGGGTTCCGGTCGGTCGAAGAGACCTTTCTCTTTTCACGACCGAAACAGCTCGGCCGCCTGATAAGTTGGATAGATTACGTTGACTTATCTGGCTTGCAAGTGCTCGGACCGTGCGAATTTGCCGTTTTTCCCCAAACCGACCCAGACGGGCATTTTTCGCGATAAAAATTGGTTTCTCGCAGGACTCGGCCGGATCCTGCTGCCGCGGCCCGATGGCGACACCCCGTCAAAAACGGCCGCAAAATCGGCCGGAACAGGGCCAAAACAGAGATAGAAAAGCCCGGCCGATGGCCCCCGTCAGGGCAACAGCCGGCCCCCTCAGGGCAGCAGATCGTGGAGCAACGGCCGGATGATCGCAGCCCGACGGGCATTCCCGATCGTGCTTGGATGCAACTGGTCGTCGAGGAAACACTCCCCGGCGGGGCTGCCATCCGGTCCGAGAAATGCCTCGTTGGCGTCGATGTAGGCGAGTCCGGCGGCCTCGCCCTGCGCGGCGATGAACTCCCGGACGGCCGCGTTGGCCTCCGCTTGCCGCTCCCTCTGCTCCCACCGCTGGATGCTCGGGGCGATCGCGAGAAATGCGACACGGACCTCGGGCAGCTCCCGCCGCAGATTTTTCACGAGCAACGCAAACGCGTCGCGAACCTGGTCGGCAGTCGCCCCGGCCGCCACGTCATTGCTCCCTGCCGAGACCACCACGGCCCGCGGTCGCGCCGCAGGCACGAGCCGATCGACGACAACGGCCAGTTCCGCCAGAGTCGCCCCTCCCACGCCACGGTTGACGGGGCCAAGCCCGGGGAAGTCGCCGTCGAGCGTGTTCCAGAGGCTGATGTTCGAAGACCCGAGGAAGACGACCCCGCCTGCCTCCGGGGGCTGCTCTCGGTCGGCCTTCTCGTAGTCGGCGATGGCTTTCTCCAAGCGGAGCGCTGCAGGGCTGGCTGGCCCTGCAGCGACTTCACCTGCAGCGACTTGACCGGAGGTGGCAGGGGCCGACGGATTCCGTGACGAAGCGGCCTTCTTCTCGAGTGGACTGGTGAAGATGCGATTCCAGTCCGTCGCCATCCGCACCACGCTCCAGCCATAGTTCGCAGCCGCCTCGAGCGAGTCGTTCGACGGTTCGCCGTACGCCATCTCCCTGGTGGCATCGTCGTGCAGCACCAACAACTGCAGACTGGGGTGGCGGCTCGACTGCGACCAGCGCAGCATCTCGATGTCGCCGGTCGTGCCGACGTTGCCCGCCGCGAAGATCGGCCGGCGGCCGATCTGCTCGCCGATGCTGACCGGCTTCCGCTCCTCGTCGTTGAGCACGGCGAGGTGCGGCAGCACCACGAGTTCCAGCCGCCGGTTGGCCGCGCCTCCAGCCGCTTCTCCCGCGTCGTCGCCGCCGACCTCGCGCAGTTCGGAGGCGGCCCGCGAGGCGATGACATGCTCGGGGCCGATCCCATACCAGGCCTCGGCCGCCGGCCGCATGAAGTGGACGCCGCTGCCCGAGCAGATCCAGACCGAGAAGTCGTGGCTCCGCAGGAGCGCGATCAGCTCCTTCATCGGCTGGTAGGTGACCTCCGCGTAGGGAACGTCGAACACCGGATGGCGGGCCGTCGCGAGGAAATGCCGGGCGTCGGCCTCGAGCTTTTCTTCCGGCACTCCCGCCAGGGTGGTGAACATCAGGTCGAGGAAATACTTCTTGCCGAGCCGGCGGACAAAATCGATGTCGCCCGTGAGCAGGGTGGCGTAGGGTTCCTCGTGTGCCATCTCCGGCTGCCGCTCCGCCAGCGCCCGAATCCGTTCGATGAGGAACATGCCGTGCACGATCGGCTTCTCGCAGACGAGGGTGCCGTCGTGATCGAACACCGCCACCCGTTCCGGCACCGGCACGTACGTGTCGCTCCCCTCGCGTGTGACGTTCGCCACAAACTCCATGATCGACTGTTTCACGGGGCCGTCGTTCCAACTGGGCAAGGGGTCTGCCGTCACGGCCGACTGCAGGCCGGTCGTGGCGACACCGGCCGCCGGCGAACCACATCCCCCGCACCCAGACGAGCCGGTCGCCCCCCCCTCCACCCGCGGCCCCCCCGGCGCGGCCGTCTTCGGCGCAGTGGGAGGAGCGGGCGCGATTCCAAACCAGATCACGGCGGCGGTGAGCGCGACGAGTGCCGCCACCGGCAGCGTGACTCCAGGGCCGGACTGCGGCGATTCGGGCTGGGACTGGCGGACGGCAGACGCGTCGGGAGAGGTGTGATCGTTCATGGCGGGCTCCTGGTTGGCGTTCCTGGCGGCTCTGCCGCGGCCAACATCGTGTGCTGCGGGAAGAGCGGCCGCAAGCGACCGAGGGCACCGCCGCATTCCCGTCACCTTCCCGATGGATTTCACCGCCACGGCCCTGCCGGGTATCCTGTTCGCGTCGGCGCACCCGCCCGCTCCGACCCGGGGCAACTGTTCCACACGCAGTTTGAAGGAGTCATTCCATGCGATTTTGTGCCTTTGGCAACGCCGTCTGCGCCGCCCTCCTCGTGGCCTGCCCGACGTCGCTCACGACCGCCCGTGCCGATGTCGCACTCAACAACATGTTCGGCGACCACATGGTGCTCCAGCAGGGCATCAAGAACAAAGTCTGGGGCAAGGCCGATCCGGGTGAAGCGGTCACGGTGACCCT
>JBILWX010000282.1:0-2711 GCA_044369655.1 Pirellulales bacterium | reverse complement strand
AGGAAAAGCGGAAGCGGATCGGCAAAGCCTTCGTCGAGTGCTTCTCCGACGAGGCGGCCAAGATCGAAGGGGCGAAATTCCTCGCGCAGGGCACGCTCTACCCGGACGTGATCGAGAGCGGCGCGGCTCCCGACGGCCCGGCCGCCACGATCAAGCTGCACCACAATGTCGGCGGGCTCCCCGAGGACCTGGAATTCGAACTGATCGAGCCGTTGCGGGATCTCTTCAAGGACGAGGTCCGGGCCCTCGGGCTGCAACTCGGCCTGCCGGAACGGATCGTCTGGCGGCATCCCTTCCCGGGCCCTGGCCTGGCCGTCCGCTGCCTGGGCCAGGTGACGAAGCCCCGTCTGGCCACGCTGCGCGAGGCGGATGCGATCGTGCTGGAGGAGATCGAGCGGGCCGGGCTGATGCGAAAGATTTCGCAGGCATTCGCCGTGCTCCTGCCGGTGCAGAGCGTGGGCGTGATGGGGGATGCTCGGACCTATGACGATGTGTTGGCCGTACGGGCCGTCGAGACCGAAGACTTCATGACGGCCGACTGGAGCCACCTGCCCTACGAGGTGCTGGCGAGAATCTCCACGCGGGTGATCAACGAGGTCCGCGGCATCAACCGCGTGGTCTACGACATCTCGTCGAAGCCGCCGGCCACGATCGAGTGGGAGTGACGCAGGTCATGCCTTGCGTCGGCGTGTCGCGAACGGATGGGCGGACAACGCCTGATGTTCGTCCAGGCCGATGACGTCGAGCGTGAGCCCGGCCCGCTCGAACTCTCCCTGCAGTTCGTGCAGCCCCTCCATCACGCTGTGATCGACGAGCCGCGTGCCCTCCAGATTGACGATCAGGTTGTTCTGCTGTTCCAGACCGACCTGGCAGAGTTGCCGGCGAAATGGAATCCAGTTTGAAAACACCGCCGACCCCCTCGCGTCGACCTGCACGGTGGTGTCGTCGAGCACGTTGACCTCGAGAAATGGCTTGAACATCGTTCTGATCGGCAGCCCATTCAACAGGTGAATGACAAATTTCACAGCGATTCCGATGAGCACACCGACGAGCAGATCGGTGGCCAGCACGCCCACCAGCGTGGAGGCGAAGATCAGCAATTGCTCCCGGCCAATTTTGTAGACGCTGATGAACTCGCTCGGAGACGCCAGTCGGCAGCCGGTGTAGACCAGCATCGCCGCCAGGGCCGCCAAGGGGATCATGCCGATCAAACCGGGGGCGAGGGCGACGCACGCGAACAGAAAAAGGGCGTGCCAGAGATCGGCGAATCGCGTGCACGCGCCGTTGTCGATATTCGCCTTGCTGCGCACGATCTCGGAGATCATCGGCAGGCCGCCAACCGACGCCGCGGCCACGTTGGCGATGCCCACGGCGACAAGATCCCGGTCGAGCTTCGTCTTCCGACGCCACGGGTCGACCATGTCGATCGCCTTCGCGCTGAGGAGCGATTCGAGATTCCCGACCACGGCGAACATCAACACCCACAGCACGGCGGCAGAACGCGTCGCCGGCGAGGCAAACACCGAGAAGTCGGGCGACGTGATCGCCGCCAGCATGCTCTGCGGGACACTGACGAGAAATGACCGTCCGAGCGGATACTCGTGGCCGGCGAAGGCGTAGCTGCCGGCATGCCCCACGCCCAGTAGCATGCCCAGCGGCACGGCCAGCAGCAGGACAACCAACTGGCTGGGCATGGACTTGAGCACCCACAGGCCGAGCCGGGACCTGAGATAGGGCCACACAAACAGCACGAGCAGGCTCAGGCCGCCGATGCAGGCGATACGAGGATTGAGATCCGCGATGGTTTCAGGAAGATCCCGCAGGATTTCCAACGGCTCAGCGGCGGCTTTCTGCCCGATCGCCACCGGCACCTGCTTGAGCACGATGATGACACCGATCGCCGCCAGCATCCCATGCACGACTGCCGTGGGAAAAAAGTCGCCGAGCACGCCCGCCCGCAGCACGCCGAACAGCACCTGCACCAGCCCGGCGACGCACCCGACCGCGAGCGTCATCCGATAGGCGTTGATGTCGGCAATCGCATCGCGACCCGCGGTATACCCAAATGCCTGCATTGCCCCGAGCATGATCACGATCAGGCCGGCGGCCGGCCCCTTGATCGTCAGCTCCGAATTGCTGATGAACGTCGTGAGCACCCCGCCGATGACGGCCGTGAACACGCCCGCAATCGGCGGAAAGCCGGACGCCACGGAAATGCCGAGGCAGAGGGGCAGGGCGATCAAAAACACCAGGAATCCAGCGACCGCATCCCGCGGCAAATACCGCACGAACCCGGCGGCATCGCCTCGGGGGACGGCCACGGTTTCCTCTGGGGCCGTCGCGGTCCCGCTCCGTTCTCGTGCCGCATGTGCCATGCCGAGTCAAATCTCCATACCTCGAATCGTCGCAAAGCCGTTGCGTTGGCATCGGCCCGCAAAGCCTTTGCCGGGCTTTGTCACGCCATCCAAAGGACGACATGCTCGCAGCCCCGACGTCCACACGATACGATATCGAGGTGGGCAAGAATCTGCAGCCATGCTTTCGCGACTGCAAGCGTCGGCGAGCCATGCGTCCACTGCCGCGAATACCGTCATGCACGTCTCGATCGTCGAAGATGATCCGGTCATCGCCAAGGCAGTCACCAAAGCCGTCCGCGAGGCGGGGCATCAGTGCACGTGGGTGGCTGACGGCGAGTCGGCCATCCGCGACAA
>JBILWX010000038.1:0-29963 GCA_044369655.1 Pirellulales bacterium | reverse complement strand
CGCTCACGACCGCCCGTGCCGATGTCGCACTCAACAACATGTTCGGCGACCACATGGTGCTCCAGCAGGGCATCAAGAACAAAGTCTGGGGCAAGGCCGATCCGGGTGAAGCGGTCACGGTGACCCTCGGTGGCCAGACCCATGCCGCCACCGCCGGCGCCGACGGATCCTGGCACGTCTTCCTCGATCCCGTGCAGGAATACGGCGGCCCGCACACGCTCACCGTCAAGGGCAAGAACACCGTCGCCTTCAACGATGTGCTCGTCGGCGAGGTCTGGGTCTGCGCCGGCCAGTCGAACATGCAGTGGAGCGTGAATGCCTCGAACGATCCCGACATCGAGAAGGCCGCCGCGAAATTTCCGAACATCCGCCTGATCTCCGTGCCGCAGGTCGGCACCCAGGAGCCCCAGTGGAATTTCAACGGCAAGTGGGCCGCCTGCTCGCCCGATACGGTGGGCAACTTCTCGGCGGTCGGCTACTTCTTCGGCCGCCAACTCCACCAGACGCTCGGCGTGCCGGTGGGTCTGATCAACAACGCGTGGGGCGGCAGCGCCGCCGAGGCCTGGGTGCAGCGGGAGAAGCTCGCCGCCAACGAGAAACTGACGCCGCTCATGGACCGCTGGGCCAAGGTGGAAGCCGATTTTCCCGCCGCCAAGGCCGAGTATGAAAAGAAGCTGGAGGAATGGAAGGCCGCCGCCGAGAAGGCGAAGGCCGAGGGCAAGCCCGCCCCGCAGCAGCCCGGCAACCCGGAGGGCCAGATGAAGGGCAACGCCCGCCCCGGCAACATCTACTGCGGCGTGCTGAAGCCGAGTATCGGGTACGGCATCCGCGGCGCGATCTGGTATCAGGGGGAAAGCAATGCGG
Source organism: Pirellulales bacterium (assembly GCA_044369655.1). Classification (GTDB taxonomy): domain Bacteria; phylum Planctomycetota; class Planctomycetia; order Pirellulales; family UBA1268; genus CAMCQY01. Next base: position 29,099 of record JBILWX010000038.1, on the reverse strand, counting down.
GCAGGGCGTATCAATACCGCGAACTCTTCCCGTTCATGATCAAATCCTGGCGGGAGGAGTGGGGCGTGGGCGACTTCCCCTTCTACTGGGTGCAGCTCGCCGACTTCAAAGGCGAGAAAGCGGAGCCTGCGGAGAGCGACTGGGCGGAATTGCGTGAAGCCCAGACGATGACCATGAAGGCGCTGCCGAACACGGGCGAGGCGGTGATCATCGACATCGGCGAAGGGAAGGACATCCATCCGAAGAACAAGCAGGACGTGGCCAAGCGGCTGGCCCGCTGGGCGCTCGCCGAGACCTACAAGATTCCCGGTATCGCGGCCCGCAGCCCGCTCTACAAGTCGATGGAGAAGCAAGGACCGAAGGTCGTGCTGTCGTTCGACAACGTTGCTAGCAACGCTGGCGGCTGGCGGCCGTTCGACGTCGCCGAGCCGCGGGGCTTCACGATCGCCGGGGCTGACAAGAAATTCGTGGCGGCCAAGGCCACGATCCTGCCGGACGGCCGGATCGAGGTCATGAGCGAGGCCGTCGCCGATCCGGTCGCCGTCCGCTACGCCTGGGCAGACAACCCCGTCTGCAACATGTATTCGGCGTCGGGACTGCCGCTCACGCCCTTCCGCACCGACGACTTTCCGGGCGTGACGGTCAACGCCAACTGAAGCGAACCGGCGACACGGCCGCGACGGGTGATGTTCGCCTGTGCGCATGCGCGGGAAGCGGGTAGGATTTTCGACTTCGGCGCTGGTCATGGGCGCTGGTCATGCCGCCACGCTGTCGCAGTGCCGCTCGACCAGAGTCGGCCCGCGTTCCACGTTCACGTTTTCCGTTCACGGAATCATGGAGGATCGATCGTGAAGCGTTCTGTCGCCCTCGTGTTGGCTTGCGCCGCGGCTTGTCCGGGTCTGTTCGCAGGCTGCTCCTCGCGGTCGGTCGAGACCGGCATGTCAAGCCGTCCCAAGGAGATGGCTGCCAAGGTGCCGGTCGCCGCCGCCGGTCACCACTCCACCCGCCCATCCGCCCCGGGCCACCGCCCGGTCCGTCCGATCCCCGAAGTGATCGCCAAGGCGAAGCCGTTCCGGTTCGCACGGTCGCTGCAGGAAGTCCCCGCCGACGCGCCGATCGCGACCACCGCATGGCAGACGACGCCAACCACTTCATCCACCGGCCCGGACATTGCCGGGATCACGAGCATGATGCGGAGCTATCTGCAGGCCTTCAATCGCCATGATCCGGCTGCCCTGGCGGCCCACTGGAGCACAGCAGCCGAGAACGTCGACCTCGACTCCGGCGAGACCACCGCCGGCCGCGAAGCGGTCCGCGAGGTGTTCACCGCCCTCTTCGAGCAGGATGCCGGTGCCACGATCGATATCGACATCGGCTCGATCCGGCCGCTCCGTGACGACGTGGCGGTCGTCGATGGCGTGTCGCGAATCTCGTTCACCGATGCCCCGCCGTCGAGCAGCCGCTTCTCCGCCGTGCTCGTCCGCCAGGCCGGCAACTGGGTGCTCGACACGGTGCGGGAGTCGAACGCGTCGCTCCCGCACGCCGCGTCCGAATCGCTCCCGACGGCTCCGTCGCGACCGCTCGATGCCCTCGCCTGGCTCGTCGGCTCCTGGGAGGACGTCGCCGAGGGCGTGACGGCCAGCACGCACTGCTTCTGGTCCACGAACAAGGCGTTTCTGATCCGCACGCACGTCGTCAGTTCCGACGCCGCGCAGGAACATCGCCCGGCGCCGGGCGACAGCCGCATTCCCGGTCTGCTGCCGGCCGGCCCCACGGGCAACCGCGAGATCACGGAGATCATCGGCTGGGACGATGACCGCGGCCAGATCCGCTCGTGGCTGTTCACCTCCGACGGCCGGTTCGCCGAGGGCTCGTGGTCGCAGGAGGGCAACGCCTGGACGGTGCGGATCGAGGCCGCTGCGACCGCCAGGACCGACGACTGCCTCTACACGCTCACCCGGATGGATGACGACGAGATGGCCTGCCGCTGCACCTCCGACCGGCTCGCCGACATCCTCCCGCCAGCCTGCGATTATCACCGCACGGCCCGGGCAGGCGCACCAGCCGCCTCGGAAATCCCCTAGCCGTCGATCCCCATGCAAGCCCGACGAGCGAGCGAGGGAGACCACACGACGTGGTCACTCAACGCTTGGTGGGGGCCTTCGTCGTGGCAATCTGACGCTTGATGAAGTAGACCTTCGGGTCGTCGATCACCCAGGGCGTGCTCCACGTCTTGCCGTCGTCCTGCGTGCAGACGTTGTAGAAAAACGTCTTCAGCAGTTCGGTGCGGTAGCCATAGGGATACTGCGAGGTGATGTGGTCGTCCATGGTGAGTTCGTCGACCCCCTTGCTGGCAAAGTAATGCACCATGCCGTCGGGCGTGAATGACAGGCCGAGCGTCCACCAGCCGGTCTCGTCGATCTTCGGACCACGAATCTCGCCGCCATTGCGGCCGCCCCGAATCCGCAGGTAGGCGGAATTCTCGGTCTTCCGCTTCGCATTGGCCGGCTCGAAGCAGACGAACATGCCGGGCCAGTATTCCTCGAGGCCGAAGCGGCCCTTGTCGGGGTGGTCTTCACCCGTGATGATCGCATGCGTGTAGCAGCCGGCCCGGAAACCGAACGTGGGGCCGTTCCGTTTTTCCCACTGCTCGAACGGTGGCATGTAGACGCGGGTCACGACGCTCGGGCTGTCTGCGACCGAGATGCCGCGACCGGTCACCTTCTGCATGTTGTAGATCAGGTCGTCCTGCTGCATCTGGTAGGTGGTCCGCCCGGGGATGCCCGCGTGGAGCGATGCGATCAGCAGCCCGTGGGTGCTCCCCTCGAGGCCGGGAGCCGGGAGTTCGATCCGCTTGACGACGTCGGGCGTGCCCCGCTTCGGGCCTTCGAACCAGCGGCCGTTGATGCTGCGGCCCATGGGACCCCGCATCCGCTTGTCCTGCTCCTCCGAACTCTTCGGGTGGTTGTAGTTCCACTTCCAGTTCTCGTCCTCGAAGTCGTCGCCGACCCCCTTCACCAGCGAGCCCGTCCCGGGCAAGAGCACCGGCTTCTTCGGCGGTGGAACGACCGCCTGACCGGAGCCCGCCGGCATCCCTGCGGCCTTCTTCGCACCTGTTTTCGGCGCGGTTGTGACCGGGGTCGCGGGGGAGGCCGACGCTGCCGGCGTGGAGGTCACAGCCTCGGCTTTTTCTTCGGGAGACGACACGTCTTCAGCAGACGGCACTTCCGCGGCAGGGGCCGGCGTGCCGGCGTCGGTCGTGACGGCCGGCTCCTTGCTGTCGTCCGCCCAGGCCCGCAGGCTGACACCCGTCGACCCGACACAGACCAGCACACAGAAAGCCGTCGAAAGAGCGCGAATTGACATGATCTCCCCTCGCATGGAGGACGTGACACAACCTCTGGCTGTGCTTATCGACGGACTCCTCGGCCCAGACCGAGAAAGCCCCCGCACGACCGGAGCAACGGGTCTGCCCTGCCTGCCTCGTCCCACCTACCCGCTTCGGGCCAAGAGCCCGCCCCACGCATCTTGCCCAGTCGCCTGGAAACCGGCCTTCATGCCAGACGCATGGCCAGACGTGGCAAAGGACGTCTGGCGAGAAACCGGGGAAACTGTCACATACCCTCGCGAGTGCTCTGTCCGTAGCCACATTCGCTGAAAATCATGATCGCCATGCGGCCCGCACCGTTTGTTTTGCTCCGTTTGTTCTGCACGACGCTGTCGCTCACCTGCCTGCCACTGGCGGCACGCGGCGCCGATCAACCGGACCACCCGGCGACCGATGCCGCGGCTTCCCCACGCCGCTCTCATATCCAGCCCGTCGGCGAGGTGGCGGCGGCATCAGGCAACACCGACACACTCGGCCTGCGGTTGGCGCGGGCGTCGGAGGTGCTGCGACAGCAGCTCGCCCTGGCCCGGGGCGCCGGCCTCGTGGTCGAAGAAGTGATCCCGGGCTCGGTCGCCGACAAGGCGGGCTTCAAGCGGCATGACGTGCTCGTGCTGCTCGACGACCAGATGCTGTTGCTCCCCGAACAACTTGCCGCGTTGCTGGAGGCCTCCGACGGCCCCGCGGCGCCCGAGTGCACGGTGCTCCGGGGCGGAGCGAAGGTCACGATTCCGCTCGGCCAGCCGGGACGGACCGTTCCGCCGTCACTGCCCGCGACGGCAAAGGCCGTCGGACCTCCCGCCAGGCCCACCACCGCGCAGCCGTCGCTGCCGCCCAGGCGGCAGACGGCCGCCAAGCCCTCCACGAGCCCAGGACTGCGGGCGCCCGCGTCGGCGCTGGCCATCGTCCAGCCGCCACCGCCAGGCCAGCCGGTGCGGGCGAGCCAGAAGACGCCGCTCATCCCGGCGGTGCCGGCAGCCGCTGCGGGCACCGCGTCGACTCAAGCCGCAGCCCGCGCCGCAGCCCCTGCGGAAGAAACCCTGCTGCGTGAAGATGACGACTTCCACATCAAGCTGTCGCGCGGCGACCAGACCCGGTTGGTGGTGCTCGACCCGCGTGGTCGCATCCTCTTCAATGACGAGATCGACACGCCCGAACGCCGCAGCCTCGTGCCGCCGGCGGTGCGGGAGCGGGTCGAGGCGATGGAGCGATCCTTGGAGCCCGCCACCAAGGCCGCCACGGCCGAGATCGGCCGGCTCGACGTGTCGCCGATCGAACTCCGGTGAGCGGCGGTCTACCAGCCGCTCTGCACCGTGTTGCTCGACCAGCCTGAATCGGCGGATCGGGACGGAGCCTGGGAAATCGTCGGCCCGTGCATCGTCCGCCACGGGTCGGGCCCGCTGAAGGTGCCGCCCGGCAACTGGATCACCCAGGGGCCGAAGCCCCGCGACATCCGCGCAAACGAATCCTCCAACTGCCGCTGTTGGATCTGCGCGAGCCGACGGCGGCGACGGCGATCGGCCTCGGCCGTGGCCTCCGCATACGACTCGCGGGCCAGCCGCGCCGCTTCCGCGGACGATTTCAGCGAATCCTCGTACCGCTGCCGCGAGAGGAGCGACTTCGCGGTCTCGAGCGCCGCCGTGGCGGGTCCCACCTGGGGCGATACCCCCTCGCCATACCACGCCGCCACCCGACGGACGAGGCCGTCGGTCTCCTCGAGATCCTCGAACGCCTGCCGCGCGAGCCGGTCATCCTCGGCCGCCAATTCTTCGCCTCTCGCCGCGGCGGTGTCGGCGGCCTCCAACACCTGCCCCACCTGTCGCAGGTCGGGCCGCTGGATCTGGAATCCCCGCTCGGCCACCTCCAGGAGACGGCCCGCCTCGCGGGCCCGCTCGTTGGCCCGCGCGCGATCGGTCCGCTGTCGCTCGAGGCCATGCACGAGGTTGCTGACACGGTCGCGCACGGTGTCGTGCCGCTTGGGAAGACTGGCCCGCAATTCGTCGAGTTCGGCCCGCCGGTCGCTGATCGCGGCATAGAGTCCTTCGATCCAGTCCTCCTGCCTCACAGCCTCTTCCACCAAGGCCACGGCACGGAAGTAGTGCTGGCGGGAATGGTCGGCTGCCACCTGCGTCTCCGCCAGCAGCGTGCGGACCCGGGCCAGCCCTTCGTCGGCCTTGCCGACGTTGTCGCCCACGTCGGCCCACGAACTGTCTGCATACATGCCCGCCACCTGTTCGACGGCCCGCACGGCCGAGCCGCGGCGGCCGCCCAGCGCCTCCAGCCGGGCCACGCACGCAGGCAGCAGGTCGTCGACCTTGGCCTTGGCCGCCACGATGCTCTCGAGCAACGCCAGTGCCTCCGCATTCGCCTTCTCCGCACGCTCCACGTGGGACCGGGCACCGGCGATCTCGTCGGCATCGAGCAGCTGCGCGGCGAGCGTCACATCATGCTGGCTCGTGGCCAGGAGTTCGTCTGGATTCGCGCCCGGTTCCGCCAGCAGCCAGCCGTCGGCCCGCTTCGCCCGCACCTTCTGGGCGATCTCGTCGGCCTGCGCGACGGCCTTGATCCGCCGGTCGTCCACCGTTTCCAACTCCTCGATGCGGGTGACCGTGCGCTCCTGACCGGCGGCGAGTTCCTCCAGCCGCCCGCGGGCGGCGACCGGATCGGCCTCGAGCCCCTGTTTCGCGAGTTCCACGCCGCGGCCCACCCCGGCCATCGGCGCCCGGAAGGCGGCGTTCGAGCGGCCACGCTTCGCCAGCGCGTCGAGACGCTGGGCCGTCGTGGCCACGTCTGCATCGAGCGCAGCGGCGAGTTCCCTCGCCTTTTCGTGCGCCTGCTCGAGCGCATCCAGAGGCGCGCTGCACTCACCCGCCACATCCGCCAGCGGCGGTCGGGCCTCCGCGGAATCGAGCAGCTTGATCGCCGCCTCGGCCTCCGCGGTGCCGAGGAAGGTCTCCTTGCCGATCCGCTCCTCCGCTTTTTCCCAGACGTCCATCAGCCCCAGCCACCGCTCGCGATAGCGACGGAGTGCCGACTGCACGTTGTCGTAGGCTGACCGCGTGAGGCCCTCCATCGGCGTCTTGAAATCGGGGTCGCTGTGGGGCAGCATCCGATGCCGCTCCTGCTGGCTGTCGAGCAGATCGGAAAGCGCGACCACCTCGCTTTTGAAGGCCGCGAGTTTCCGCCGGGCCTCGGCGAGCCGCCGCTCGTGCCGGGATCGCTGTACGAGAAATGTGGTGACCGCCCCGAGGCCCGCGAGGGCCGCCAGGCCCAGCGGCAATGTGCGGGTGCGAAACAGATGGGCCGCCTCGGCCTTCGCCCGCTTGCGGTCCGCCTTGTCCTTCACCCACCGCTCGGTCGCGCCGACCAGATCGGCCAACCCTTCGTCGTACTGCCCGTCCTTGGCCCGGGGCACGAACACCTTGTCGATCAGGTCCGCCTTGATGGTCCGCGGATCGAGTCCGCTCGACACCTCGAGCCCCCAGGGCGCCCGCATGGCGATCTGACGATTCTTGATGTCGAGCACGATCGTCACGTCGCGGGAGGGATCGAAGGCGGGCGGGCGGCCGCTGCGTTCCCTGCCCTCCGCCGACTCCTGCCGCCACCGCTCGATCAGGCTCTCGAGCAGCCGCGTCGACGCATCCCTGTCACCGCCGGCGTCTCCCACCACGATCACGCGATAGTCGCGACCACTCTCCAGTTTCGCCTTCTCGATCGCCGCCCGCACCTGCTCGAAGGAATCCTGCACGCCCGACACGAACACGCGCTCGGTGGCGGCGGGCGACACCTCGGTCGGCGGGATCTCCGCCTGGGCGATGAAGGACGGCAGCCACGCGAACAGGGCCACCCCCAGCACGAGGGCATACGGGGCGGAGAAACGACGGACGTCAATCAGCATGATGGCTCCAAAGCAGGGCATGGAACGGCCTGAACGACCAGATTCTATGGCCATTTGGAAGCCGGCTCAATCAGCCCGACACGCCCGCCTGCAGGGCAGCCCTGCCGATGGCGTCGGCGGCCTCGATTGCAGCCGCCACGCTCCGGGCATCGACCGGAAAGGGCATGTTGTGGATCGTCTCGCCCGGCTGCGTCGCGCGGGTCGCGATCCGGTGCACGATGTCGGCGAGGGACGCGGCGGTCTCATCCCGGATCCCCAGCTCGCCCAGCGTGACCGGCAGGCCCACCCGCACGAAGAACGCCGCCACGAGTCTCGCTTCCGCCAGAATCTCCTCACGCGCACCTGCGTCCGCCGCCGCCTGCGCCTCGAGCAGGAGTTGCACGAGCGTGCCGAACGCCACCTTTTCGCCGTGGAGCGCGTCGTGCGTGGCAGCGATCGCCGTCAGCCCGTTGTGCACGGCATGCGCCGCCGCCAGCCCCGCCGATTCGAAGCCGAGGCCGGAGAGCAGCGTGGCTGCTTCCGCCACCCGCTCGAGGCTGCCGCCGACGCGGCCGGCGCGGCATTCCTCCAGTGCCGCCGCGCCGTCGGCGAGCACGATATCGCGGCACAGTCGTGCCAACTCGACGGCGGCCAGCGTGGCCCGACCGCCCCGCATGTTGGGCCGGCCTGCCGCCGCGGCCGCCCGCCCCTCATACCACGTGCTCATCGCATCGCCGATGCCGGCCGCGAGGAGGCGCGGCGGGCTCTCCGCGATCACCTGCGTGTCGACGAGCACGAGATCGGGCGACCGTCGATGGATCTCGTAGGCCTCCACGCTGCCGCGATTCGGCCCGCTGTCGGCATAGATGACGGAGAGGGCGCTGGTCGGCGCATCGGTCGAGCAGATGGTCGGACACGAGACGAACGGCAGTCGGAGCGCCGCGGCGGCCGAGCGGGCGGCATCGAGCACCTTGCCCCCGCCCGCGGCCACGATCGTGCGGGCACCGAGGCTCCGCGCCTCCTCCGCGATCGCGGCGATCTCGCGGCGGCTCGACTCACCGCCGAACAGCCGCACGCGATGGCTCATACCGACGTCGTCGAACGCCAGCGCCCAGGTGGTCGCCAATCTCGAGATGGGCGTGGGACCCGCCACGAGCAACACCGGCCCTTCCAGACCGACGTTGACCATTTCCGCACCAAGCTGCCGCGTCGCGCCGGCACCCTGCACGTACCGCAGCGGCGCACAAAAGACCGTCAGCATCGTCGCCCTTTCTGACTGAATCGCGTCGGAAGAGCAGGAAAAAGCGGGCCCGCTTTTTCACGATCTGCTCAGCGACCGTAGAAATCGTCGGAGGAGACCCGCGGTACTCGCGGCACCGTGCTGGGCGCCGGCGTTGACGGACGAACTCCGGCAGGCTGCCGCACCATCGGACGCGGAACCTGCTGGATGCCCGTCGATGGCACGGGGGGAGCGCCCGGCCCGCGATACGTGCCCATGCCAGACGCCCCCATGCCAGGTCGCGTGGTGGGTTGGCCGGGGCCTGCCAGTCGGCCCGTCCCCGGCGGCACGCCGGCACTGCCGCGAGGGCCGATGCTCGATCCCGGAACAGTGCCTCTGGTTTGCGGCAGCCCGCCCGGCAGGCGGCCGGCGTTGAGATCGGCGGGTGGCCCACCGGCACCATACCCCGGCCGCGCAGCGGTTCCACCGGCACGCACCCCGCCCGCGATGATCCCAGGACGTTCCGCGACGCCCGGCTGCCGCTCTTGGCCCGCACTCCGGGGCGGCGCATCGCGTGGCCCCGGATTTTGCAGCGGAGTCTGCGACTGGGGCTGTCCCGGAAGGATCCGCGCGCGGCTGCTGAGTTCTCGACCCCCGAGGTCTCCACCACCGGCATCGCGTCCGCTGGCGGCGGCGGCCTGAGGGCCTGGTGTCAGGACTGCGGTGGGCGATCGCGGAGAGACCGAGGGCACGGTCGCAGCCGGCGCCGGCGCACGCGTGCCCGGAAGCGCGGAGCGTTCCCGCTGCGTGGACCGCGACGAGGCGTCAGGAGTGGTCGCCGCGCCGGCCGCGGCCCCCGGGGCCTCACCGGTACCGGGCACGAGGATCAGCCCGCCATCGTCGGCGGCAGGAGCAACCGCAGCACGGCCACTGGGAAGAGAACCGGCAGCGGCACCGGGACCGGCAGCCAGCGGCCGACCCGTCACCGGATCGGTGGGAACGCGTGGCTGCCCCGTCACCGGATCGGTGCCCGAGTTCATCAAGGCCTCGTTACGGGCCCGCCGCATCCGCGACCGGGCGATCTCCGTCTCGCTGGCATCGACCTTGCCATCGCGATCGAGATCCCATTTCCGCATCAATTCATCGCGCGACGGTGGCGGCACCTGCGCTGCTGCAGGCGGCGAGACCACCGCCTGCGCGACGGCCCAGACGATCACCAGCCGGCATGTGCCGCACCATGCTTGACGAATCGAAATCATGGACGGCACCTCCGGCCCGCGATCACCCTGCCACACAGCATCCTGCCACGGAAGGGATTGTACGGGACGCCTGCCAAAAACACCCAGACCGGCAAACACCCAGACCGGCAAACACCCAGACCGGCAAACACCCAGACCGGCAAACACCCAGACCGGCGGATTCATCATGTGGTGGCCGCCGCCGCGTGGGCGTTCGCCGCCATCAGCGTTGCCATCCGGGCGGCCGCGGCCGTGACATCACCGCCAGCCTGTGCGACCTCACGGGCGGCCACGTGGCAGTGCACGGTGTGGCCGTCGATCGTCGTCGCGGGCGGGTCGACCTCGCGGCAGACCTGCTCCGCCAAGGGGCAGCGGGGATGAAACCGGCAGCCCGCGGGCGGCCGGGCCGGGCTGGGCACGTCACCGGTGAGCACGATCCGCCGCCGCCGCCGGCCCGGCTCGACACTCGGCACGGCGGAAAAGAGCGCGAGCGTGTAGGGATGCAGCGGCTCGGCGTAGAGCCGCGCGGCGGGGGCTTGCTCGACGATCCGGCCCAGGTACATCACGGCCACGTCGTCGGAGACGTATTCCACCACCGACAGATCGTGGGAGATGAAGAGATAGGTGAGGCCCAACTGCTCACGGAGTTCCACGAGCAGGTTCACCACCTGCGCCTGGATCGAGACGTCGAGCGCCGAGATCGGCTCGTCGAGCACGAGGAAGTCGGGCTCGATCACGATCGCGCGGGCGATGGCGATCCGCTGCCGCTGGCCGCCGGAAAACTCGTGCGGATAGCGGTCGAGCGCCGCGGCCGTGAGCCCGGTGCGGGCGAGCGCCCGCGTCATCCGTTCGAGCCGTTCGGCCGCCGTGCCCAGACGGTGGATGATGAGGCCCTCTTCGAGGATGGCGCGGACCTTCATCCGCGGGTTCAGCGACCCGTAGGGATCCTGAAACACGATCTGCATCCGCCGCCGCAGGCCACGCAGTTCGGCGGCGCCCGCAGCCCGCACGTCGCCGCTATCGAATCGCACGCTGCCGCCGGTGGGCTCCACGAGCCGCAGCAGGCTGCGGCCGACCGTCGTCTTGCCGCAGCCGCTCTCGCCGACGAGCCCGAGCGTGCGGCCCTTCCCGATCGAGAAGCTCACGCCGTCGACGGCGCGGACGGCGGCCACCACGCGGCGCAACAGTCCCTTCCGCACGGGAAAGTGGGTCTGCAGGCCAGCGACTTCGAGCAGCGGCTGCGTCATGCGACCTCCTCGTGTGCCCCGTCCATCCGCCGCGGCTCTCCGAGCGCGTCGGCATACGCGCAGCGGGCACGGTGCCCGGGCTCGACCTCGCGGAGTTCCGGCATCGCACCAGCGCACTCCGGCAGCCGGGCGAAGGCGCACCGCGGATGGAAGCGGCAGCCCGGGGGGAAGTGCTGCGGCGCGGGCACCATGCCGGGAATCGTCCGCAGGCGGCGGGTCGCCCGTCCCCCGCTTCCCCGTGGTCCGGCGTGCTCCGGCCGCGCAGCCAAGAGACCGATCGTGTAGGGATGCCGCGGCCGGGCGAAGAGCGCAGCGGCCGGCGCCTGCTCGACGATGCGGCCGGCATACATCACGGCGACGTCGTCGCAGGTCTCGGCCACCACGCCGAGATCGTGCGTGATCAAGAGGATCGCGGTGCCCAACCGCTGCCGCAGGTCGGCGAGCAGGTCGAGGATCTGCGCCTGGATCGTGACGTCGAGCGCGGTGGTCGGCTCGTCGGCGATGATGAGGTCGGGCTCGCAGGCCAGCGCCATGGCGATCACCACCCGCTGCCGCATGCCGCCGGAGAGCTGGTGCGGATACTCGTCGAGCCGACGCTTCGGGTCGGCCATCCGCACCAATTCGAGCATCTCGAGCGCCCGGCCCCGGGCCTCGGCCCTGGAGACGTCGCGATGCAGGAGGACGGCCTCGGCGATCTGGTCGCCGATCGTGAACACCGGGTTCAGGCTCGTCATCGGCTCCTGGAAGATCATGCCGATCCGCCCCCCGCGGACCTCCCGCAGCCGAGGCTCCGGCAGCGTCACGAGATTCTGCCTGCCGCCGCCGGCGACGTCCTCGAGCAGGATCGCCCCCGACTCGATCACACCGGGCGCCGCCACGAGCCCGAGGATCGACATCGCGGTCACGCTCTTCCCGCAGCCGCTCTCGCCGACGAGCCCGAGCGTCTTGCCCCGCTCGATCGACAAGGAAACTCCGTCCACCGCCGGCACGCGTCCGGCGGGCGTCTGAAAGGCGGTCACCAGGTTGTTGATTTCAAGCAGCGGCATGATTACGAAAGGCCGGATCCGCGAGGGGCTGCCCATGTCCCGAGAGCCGGCGTTGCTGACCAGCGCAGGCAGGATGCCGGAGCGCAGTCAGCATCGAGTGAGCGAAGGCCAGGATGGCCGAAGCGAGCGTCCGGCGACGGGGCATGGGCAGCCCCGAACCGTGGCAGGATTTTCATTTCCGCGCCTCCCGCAGCCGCGGGTCGGTCACTTCCTGCAGGCCCTCGCCGATCAGGTTGTAGGCCAGCACGGTGAGAAAGATCGCCACGCCGGGAAACACGACGAGCCACCACATCGCGAGGTTGCTGCGGCCGTCGTTGAGGAGCGAGCCCCAGCTCGCTGCGGGAGGGGGCGGGCCGAAACCGAGGAACGACAGCGCGCTCTCCGTGAGGATCGCCGAGGCGATGCCGAACGTGATCGGCACGAGCACGGGCGCCAGGGCGTTGGGAAGGATGTGTCGCAGCATGATCCGCACGGGACCGGCGCCGGTGGCCCGCGCGGCGGTCACGAATTCGCTCTGCCTGAGGCGGAGGAACTCGCCGCGGGTGAGGCGGGCGATGCCCGTCCAGCCCGTCGCGCCGATGATCGCCATCGTCTTCCAGATCGTCGGTTTCTCGACGATCGCGACGACCGCCAGGATGAGCACGAGCGTCGGCACGCACATCACGATCTCCGTGATGCGGCTGGTGAGCATGTCGACCCAGCCGCCGAAGTAGCCGCCGAGCGCGCCCACGATGATGCCGATCGTGCCGGCGAGCCCCATCGACACCACGCCCACGAGCAGTGCGATCGTCGTGCCGTGCACCATCTTGGCAAACACGTCCACACCATACTGATCGGTGCCGAAGAGATTGATGCGGTTGGGACGGCCCTCGTCCTTCGCCGGATTGGCCGGCCGGCCGGGCCACTCGTTCTCGCGGACGGCGCGGTGCGGATCCTGAAAGACGAGCGGCCAGATCGCCCAGCTGTCGGGATCCTTCTCCTGGAGGTTTCTGGGATAGGTGCCCCGGAAGCGGTCCTTGGCGAAGATCGTGGGCTCGAGCCGGCGGTCGAAGTAGCCGAGGCAGGGGGCGTAGAGGCGGCCCTTGTAGCGGCAGAGCACCGGCTTCGTGCCCGCGATCGCGGGGGCGAACACCGCCACGGCCACGAGGAACGTCACGAACGCGAGCGCCGCCATGGCGAGCGGCTTGCGGCGATACCGCGCCCACGCCTCCGCCCAGAATCCGCGCGACTGGATGTCGTTCATGTCGGCAACCCCTTCACTCCACGCTCACCCGCGGATCGACAAGGCAGTAGAGCAGGTCGGCCAGCAGCTGACCGACGAGCGTGAGCACGCTGAACATGAGGGTGAGCCCCATGATCGTCGGATAGTCGCGTTCGCGGATGCTCTCGAAGAAGAGGCGGCCCATGCCGGGCCAGGTGAAAATCTGCTCGATGATCACCGAGCCGCCGATGAGCCCCGGCAGCGACAGGCCCAGGAGCGTGACCAGCGGAATGAGCGTGTTGCGGAAGGCGTGGCGGAAGAGCACGCGGCCCGGTCCCGCCCCCTTGGCCCGCGCGGTGCGGATGTAGTCCTGGCGGACCGCCTCCTCCATGTTCGCCTTGATGAAGCGGCTGTCGTAGGCGAGGCTCACGTAGGTCTGGCAGGTGACCGGCAGGATCGCGTGCCGGGCGATGTCGATCGCCCGCGCGGCGAAGCCGGCGTCGGCCGGCAGATCACTCATGCCGAAGAGCGGCAGCTCCCAGGCGGTGCCCCGCAGCCAGACGGCGAACACGATCTGCAGGAAGAGCGCCGCCACGAAGGTGGGGAATGAATAGAGCACATAGAGCAGGAGGCTCGTGGCCCGTTCGTCGGCCATGCCGCTGCGGGCCGAGGCATAGAGCCCCAGCGGCACCCCCACGAGCCAGGTGAGCAGAAGCGCCGTGCCGGAGATGAGAAACGTCGGCCCGATCCGCTCGCCGATGAGCGACGTCACCGGCTGCTTCCGGGAGAACGAGCGGCCCAGGTCGCCGCGGGCGACGTTCCCCAGCCAGCGGAGATAGCCCTCGTGCCACGGCCGGTCGAGGCCGTAGATCTTCTTCATTCGCTCCTGGTCCTCCGGGTTGAGCTTGCGGCTCGGATCGCTCTCCCCGAGCTGCACCGTCAGGGGCGTGCCCGGCATGTTCCGCGCGAGGCCGTAGACGATGAACGTGATCGCCACGAGCGTGAGCATCCCCAGCAGGAGCCGGCGCAAGAGATAGGTGGCCATCGCTCACTCCTGCTTGGGCATCCACAGGCTGCCGAAGCCGGGCGAATAGTTGTAGGGGCCGCGGGGGCTGAAGACGTAGCCCCGCAGGTCTTTCGAGAAGCCGTAGAAGCTGTTTCGCCAGTAGAGCCAGGTGTAGGGCTGGTCGTCGTAGAGGATCTCCTGGATGCGGGAATACTTCTCGGCCCGCTTGCTGCGGTCGAGTTCGCGGCGGCCTTCGGCGAAGAGCCTGTCGACCTCGGGATTGGAGTAGCTGACGAAGTTGCGGCCTGCCCCGGTGGCCCAGATGTTCTCCGAGGAATCGGGGTCGGTGCCGGAGCCCCAGCCGCCGAAATAGGCCTGAAACTTCTTCTTCTGCGTTAGATCCTGGATCACGGTGGCCTCGGTCGGCCGCACGTTCATCCGCACGCCCACCTGTTCGAGACTCTCCTTCAGGAGCGTGCAGATCGCGATCCGCAGCGGCTGCTGATTGACGAGCATCGAGAATTCGAAGGGAACGAGCCGGCCGTTGATCTCCTTGTCGCGGACGCCGTCGTTGTCGTGGTCGATCCAGCCCGCCTCGTCGAGCAGCGCCTCGGCCTTGTCGAGGTCCTGCTGGTAGGGCTGCAGTTTCTTCTTGGGCGCCATCCAGGAATCCTCTGGAAAATTGCCCGCCGCCGGCTTGTAGAGGCCGTAGCAGAGCTTTTCGAGCATCCCGTCGTGGTCGAAGGCGTAGCTCATCGCGCGGCGGACGCGGCGATCGGCGAAGAACGGGCTGTCGATGTTCCAGCCGAAGTGGAAGCTCACCCACTCCGAGGCCGTCACCTTCGTGTTGGAGGCGTAGAAATCGTCACCGGTCGTCTGCGTCGTCCACTGTTCGGGCGTCAGCGCCAATTCATCGATCTCGCCGGCCTTGAGGGCCAACAGCGACGTGTTGGGATCCTCGATGATGCGGAACCGCACCTCCTTGAAGAAGGGTTCCTCGCGGACCTTCCGGCCCTCGACCTGCGTCCAATTCGCCCGCCGCCGCAGCACGATCTGCTGGCCGCGCTTGCGTTCCACGATCTCGTAGGGGCCGCCGGAGACGGGCGACTCCTCCAGCTTCACGTGCTCGGGGCTCTCTTTGAGCGTCGGATCGTCCTCCCAGGTCTGCTCGTAGACGTGTTTCGGCAGCACCGGAAAGTTGATGTTCCAGACGTTCGTGGCCAGCGGCTCCTTGTGGAAGAAGACGACGGTGCGATCGTCGTAGGCATGCACCCACCGCATCTGATCGGTGCCGCTCCGCACGGCCGGCACCGGCACCCGCCTGTCCATGATCACCTGGTAGGTGAAGGCGATGTCGTGGGCGGTGATCGGCTTCCCGTCGCTCCAGACGAGATCGTCTCGCAAGACCACCTTATCGATGAGGCCATCGGCG
The DNA here is from genome assembly GCA_044369655.1 of Pirellulales bacterium. GTDB lineage: Bacteria > Planctomycetota > Planctomycetia > Pirellulales > UBA1268 > CAMCQY01. Next base: position 13,448 of record JBILWX010000038.1, on the reverse strand, counting down.
CTCGTCTGCCAGCTCACGACGGTTTCGGCGGAGGCGAACGGCTCGAGGTCGCGGCCGAAGGAGAAGAGCCCGAAGCCGGTGAGGCCGAGGATGTCGAACTCGGCAGTGGTGCTGATCATGATCGGGTTGGTGCTGCCGAGGTCGCCCGCGACGTGCCGGTCGATCCGTGCGGAGAGGTCGGCCTCCCCCTCGCCCGGAAGTCGGCCGAGCGTGGAAAGAATCTGCCGATTGACCCCGGACGAGGTGTTGCGGAGGCCCAGTGCTTCGGCGGCCGGCATGGCCGCAGGCTCCTGCGCCTGCTGCTCGCGGAGCATGGTCAGCCCGTCGCGGACGGGCCGATCGATCCAGGTGGACTCGCCGTTGAGCGAGGCGAGCGGCGGCGGATCGAACGGTTCGAGAGGCTTGTCCTGGGCGGTGCCCGCGGTGACGACGGCAGCCGCCTGGCCGGCGGTCGATTCAGGCAGCACCTTGGCCGGCAGTTCCTCGGGCCTGCGACCGCAGCCGGAGACCGCCACGGCCAGCGCCACGAGCCATGCCGCGGCCCGAGAGGGGACCGCCGAATCGTTCCATCGACGCATGCAACGCCTCCATGTCCAAAATCGGCATCCCGGCGAAGGCCGGAGAAGCCCGTCAGAATCGCGATGCTACGGGCGGTGCGGCGCGGCGGTCAACGTCCGCCTGCGGTCCTGCCATCGGAGCAGGAGGATCGTGATCAGCGTCGCGACCACGATTTGCGCGAGGAGTGCGGCGTATGGGATCCACGGCGGCACCGCGAGCACTCTCTTGTCGGTCGAGCGGACGCAGGCCGAGACAACCAGCCCCATGGCCGCCCCGCGTCTGCCACCACGGCACGGTCGCGGCCGCGCGGCGGTCACCGACCGCCGGGAAACTTGTGGCCGAGCTTCTCGCGCTTCGTGGCCAGATAGCGTTCGTTGAACTCGTGCACGGGCGGCAGGATCGGCACCTGGTCGATCACCTCGAGATCGAAGCCGCCGTAGATGAAGGCGTCGGTCTTCTTGGGGTTGTTGGTGAGCAGGCGGACCCGCCGCAGGCCGAGGTCCTTGAGCAGCTGGATGCCGACGCCGTAGTCGCGGGAGTCGGCCTTGAAGCCGAGGGCGAGGTTGGCCTCGACGGTGTCGAGGCCCTTGTCCTGCAGTTCGTAGGCCCGAATCTTCTCCACCAGGCCGATGCCGCGGCCCTCCTGCGGCAGGTAGACGAGCACACCGGCCCCCTCGCGGCCGATCATGTCGAGCGCCATGTGGAGCTGGTCGCCGCAGTCGCAGCGCAGGCTGTCGAGCAGGTCGCCCGTGAAGCACGAGGAGTGGAGCCGCACGAGCGGTGCCGCCACGTCGGCCGGCTGCCCCATCACGAGCACCAGCGGCTGCTGGGTTTCGTATTTGACGCCGTAGGCGATCACGCGGAACCGGCCCCACTTGGTCGGCAGGTCAGCCTCGGCGATGCGGTGCACGAGTTTTTCCCGCTGCCGCCGATGCCGGATGAGCTGTTCGATGGAGATGATCTCGAGGCCATGTTCACGGGCCAGGTCAAAGAGCGCCTCGCGGTCGGCCCGGTTGCCGGCGTCGTCGAGAATCTCGCAGAGCACGCCGGCCGGCGCGAGATCCGCCATGCGGGCGAGGTCGACGGCGGCCTCGGTGTGACCGGCCCGGCGCAACACGCCCCCTTCCTTCGCCACGAGCGGAAAGAGATGACCCGGCCGCACGAAGTCGGCCGGCGTACTGGCGGGGTCCATGATGGCGGCGATCGTGTCGGCCCGTTCGGCCGCGGTGATCCCGGTCCGCGCCGTGCGGTGGTCGACCGGCACGGTGAAGGCGGTGCCCAGCGGCGTCGAATTGGCCTCCACCATCATCGGCAGGTCGAGCCGCTTCGCCAGGTCGGGCAGGATCGGCATGCAGACCTGCCCGCGGCCATGCTTGATCATGAAGTTGACGATGTCGGGCGAAGCCTTTTCGGCGGCGCAGACGAAATCTCCCTCGTTCTCCCGGTCCTCGGCATCGACCACGATCACCATCTCCCCTCGGCGGATGGCGGCCACGGCGGCGTCGATCGACGAAAATTGTGCGGGCATCGGGATTCCTTTCTCACCGTGATTATAGGATGAGGAATCGGCCGGCCGAGGCTTTCCAGCCGCCGGCCGCCGACTTTGCCCGAAAACAGTGAGAAAACGGTGGCCGCCATGCTCGACCGTGAGGAATACATCGAACAGTCCCACCTGTTCAGGGCGTTGGCGGAGCGGATCGCCGGGGGTGTCGCCGCCCAGGAGGCACTCGTCTCGATCGGGCAGGAGATCCTGGCGACCTCGAAGCTGCCGATGGCGATCGACTACCTGGTCGGGGAACTCAAGCTCGTCGGCACGCTCTCGACGGCGATGGCGCGGTTGCAGCACTACTTCAGCGCCTTCCAGACCTTCGTCATGCAGCAGGCGGAGCACGAGGGTGGGCGGTTCGATCTGCGGACCGGGCTGGCGATGCTCGAACGCGAGGCCAGCTACCGCGCCGAAGGAGCGACGCCGCAGGGGCTGTTCTTTTATCGCTTCGAGTGTCTGTCGCGCAATCGGCTCGACTATGCACACGGTCTCACCGCCGTGGCCGACGACGACATTTTCGACGGCACATGGCAGGACTGGATTCGGACCGTGTCCCGGCAGGTCGGCCTGATCGATTTGGCCGATCTCGTCTACGTCCGCAGCCCCGAATACTGGCGGCTGGAGAAACGGGATGCGGTGCTGGCCGGCCGCGAGGATGCCGGCCCCGACCGCGTGATCCTTTTCGGCGAGAAGGAAGGCCGCATCGCGCGGGCCAACCGCGGCAAGGATCCGCTCTTCTTCTTCGCGGCCCTGCAGCGTCAACTCGGCTATCCCACCATCCCCCGTCCCGCTCCCATCATTCCCGGTGCCGAGACGCCCGCGATGATGGCCCGCCGGATCGAGCGTCTCGACCAGCGGGTGAAACTCCTCGAGGAGGAGGCCCGTGGCGGCATCGACCTGTCACGGTTTGATCCGAAGAATTTCCCGCACTCACCCGAAGCGTGAACCCTTTGCCCGTACGCGACGATGCCGAACGGATCTGGACGGCCGCGATGGCTGCCGTGCAACCGGAGCGCCTGGTGGCCGACCGGCTCTCGTTCGCGGCCGACGGCCGGCAGTTCTGCCTCGACGGGCGACCGCTCCACACGGCCGTGCCGCTCGACCGCGTCGATCGGATCGTGGTGGTGGGGGCGGGCAAGGCGGCAGCGGGGCTGGCCGCGGGCATCGAACGGCTGCTGGGCTCCACGGGGTGCGAGCGGCACCGTGTGACGGGGCTCGTGAGCGTGCCGGCCGGCTGCGGCCGCCGCCTCGCGGCGATCGAGGTTCGCGAGACCCGGCCCGCGACGAGCAATCTGCCGACTCCCGCCGTCGTGCAGGCGACGCACGAGATCATGGCGGCCGTGTCACGGCTCGGCCCGCGTGATCTGGCGATCGCCCTGATCACGGGCGGTGGTTCGGCGCTACTGGCCGCGCCGAAGGAGGGCGTTTCGCTCGACGAGAAGATCGCCGTCACCCGGCAGCTCTCCGCAGCGGGCGCCGACATCGCCACGCTCAACGCGGCCCGCCGTCGGTTGAGCCTCGTGAAGGGGGGCGGGCTGGCGCGGGCCTGTGCCGCCGGCCACCTGCTCGTGCTCGCGCTGTCAGACGTCATCGGCGACGATCTCGACGTGATCGCCTCGGGGCCCTGCATGCCTCCCGAGCCGACGACGCCTCCCGGCCTGTGGACGACCCCCGGCGGCTGCCGTGTGCAGCACGTGCTCGTCGGCGACAATGGCACGGCGGTCGAGGCCGCGGTGGCGACCGCCCGACAGGCCGGCTACGAGATCGTTGCCGGCGGAAGCCCGGAGGGCACGACCGCGGAGGCGGTCGGAGCGAGACTGGCATCCGACGCGGTCACGCTGCTGGCGGCCGCAGGCCGCGACGGCCGGCCGCGGGCGCTGATCGAGGGGGGCGAGGCGACGGTGACGGTGCCGGCCGATCATGGCGTGGGAGGCCGCAACCAGCAGACGGTACTGGCGGCGATCGAGGCGATGCGGCGGGCCGGTGCACCGTGGCCCGCCGGGCTGCTCGTCGCCAGCGTCGGTACCGACGGCGAGGACGGGCCGACCGAGGCCGCGGGCGGCTGTGCCGACGCGACGGTCGTCGCGGCCATCGAGCAGCGACATCTCGACCTACCCCGGGCGCTCGCCCGCTGCGATGCCTACCCGCTGCTCGACGCAGCGGCCGGTCTCATTCGCACCGGCCCGACCGGCACGAACGTGGCCGACATCCGGATCGTGCTCGCGCGACCATGACGCCGCGCCGTCGCGTGAACACAGCCGCCCGTCACACGTCGCAGAGGCTCACGGCCTGTTTCAATCCGGCGAGCGGATCGCGGGTGGGGATGAACTCCTGCCCCACGAAGCCCTGGTACCCGATGTCGACGAGCTTTCGCATGATCGGCGGATAGTTGATCTCCTGATTGTCATCGAGTTCGCCGCGGCCCGGATTGCCTGCCGTGTGCACGTGACCGATCACGTCCTTGCATTCCTCGATCCGCCGGATCACGTCGCCGTTCATGATCTGCACGTGATAGACGTCGAAGAGCAGTTTGAGCCGGTCGGAGCCGACGCGGCGGATGATCCTGGCGACCGCGTCGACATCGTCACCCTGGTAGCCAGGATGGCCCTTCATCGGATGGCTCCCATCGCGCGAGTTGAGGTGCTCGAGGCAGAGCGTCACCCCCTTCTTCTCCGCGTGTCCGACGATCTGCTTGAAGCCGGCGACACAGTTGTCCGCCCCCTCCTCCGGCGAGATCTCGCCGCTCTTGGGGTCGTCGGCATCCCGCCACTTGTAGCCGGTGAAGGCGATCACGGCCGGGAAGCCGGCCGCGGCGCAGGCGTCGATCATCTTGGTGGTGGCCGCGATCACCTCGTCGTGATACCGCGGGTTGTTGAAGCCCTTCATGAACGGCGCGCCCGGCATGCCGTTGGGAGCGAGCGCACAGGTGAGCCCGTGCTTCTTGATGGCGGGCCAGGTCTCGGGGCCGGCCAGTTCGATCGACTTGCAGCCCAGATCCTTGGCGACCTGGCACATCTTCTCGATGTCCCACTTGTCGCCGGCGACGTTGAAACACCAGTAGACGAGCGATTGATGCACACGGCCCTTGAGCTTGCTCATTGCAGGAACTCCTTCAGCGGCGTGCGTGGAAGCGAGTGGCGCCGCGACTGCGGCGCCAATGGCCGAGGCGGTCTGGATGGCCTGGCGACGAGTGATCTGGACGGACGAGAAAGGCGTGGATTCGGTCATGCATGCACCCTCGTGTCGTGGTGGTCGCGGCGATCTGCTTCGATTGAGCCCCGCCGCCCGCGTACACTACTCCAGGTCTTCCCTCGGAGCAAACCAGAGCACCTCAGATGCCCTCCATCAAACGCATCCTCGTCACCGGCGGGGCAGGCTTTCTCGGCAGCCATCTCTGCGACCGGCTCGTGGCGATGGGCCACGACGTCATCTGCGTCGACAACTTCTTCACGAGCCAGAAGTTGAACGTCGCCCATCTGCTCGCCCAGCCGAACTTCGAGCTGGTGCGACACGACATCATCCATCCGCTCTGGCTGGAGGTCGACGAGATCTACAACCTCGCCTGCCCGGCGGCCCCTGGACACTATCAGTACAACCCGATCAAGACGATGAAAACGTCGGTGATGGGGGCGATCAACGTGCTCGGGATGGCCAAGCGATGCCGGGCGAAGGTGCTGCAAGCCTCGACGAGCGAGGTCTACGGCGATCCCGAGGTGCATCCGCAGCCGGAGAGCTATCGCGGCTCGGTCAATCCGATCGGGCCGCGGGCCTGCTACGACGAGGGGAAGCGGGCCGCCGAGACGCTCTTCATGGACTACCACCGGGCCAACGGGGTAAACGTGCGGATCGTGCGGATCTTCAACACCTACGGCCCGCGGATGCATCCCTACGATGGCCGCGTCGTCTCCAACTTCATCCGCCAGGCCCTCTCCGGCGAGCCGATCACGATCTTCGGCAGCGGCGTCCAGACCCGCAGCTTTTGCTACCGCGACGATCTCGTCGAGGGGATGATCCGGATGATGAACGGCCCCGACGACTTCGTGGGGCCGGTGAACATCGGCAACCCGGGCGAGTTCACGATCCGTCAGCTCGCGGAGCTGACGCTCGAGCTGTCGGGTTCGAAGTCACAGCTGATCGAGAAGCCGCTGCCGGTGGACGACCCCGAGCGGCGGCGGCCCGACATCACGCTGGCCAAACAGAAGCTTGGCTGGGAGCCGAAGGTGCCGCTCCGCGAGGGTCTGGCGAAGACGATCGACTGGTTCCGAGCGGTGAAATTTTCGGACTTTCGGGCCCCGACGCCAAACTATTGATCCACGGTCTGGCGACCAACTGCCTGGTGACCCGCACTCAGCGCGTCGCCGCCCCGCGTCTGGCCAGCGCCGCCCCCGCGGCTACCGCCAGCACGCCCCCCGCGATTCCCACGCAGTCGGCTCCCCAGTCGAGCGGATCGGCGAAGCGGGCGAACAACGGCTGCGTGACCTCGTCGAGGGCGCCAAACAGGGCCAGCCCCGTCAGCAGCAGGAGGACGTTGCGGAACGTCCAGTGGCCCCGCGACGCCAACGTCGCGGCCGTGAGCAGGCCCAGCACGCCGTAGGCCACGAGGTGTTGTGTCTTGTCCAACACATGCTCCGCACCGACGCGCTGCAGGATTTCCTGCGGCCTGGGGTAGTGCGTCGCGACCACGAGCACGACGGCGTAGCAGGCCGTCGCCATGAAAAGCAGACGCTGCCCCCAGCGGCTGGTCGGGGCCACGATTGCCTGCTCCACGTCACCCATCAAAAACTCCCGTATTCCGCCCGGAATGCCCCAAGAATACACCGGTTTTTGATCTTCGCCCGCGCTGGCCGATCCGCTAGTGTCCCCTGGAAGGCCTCCGGGCCGACATCGCCCGCATTTCCTGCAGGAGCCCCCTCCATGAATCGCCAGGACCTCTCGGCCATCGTCCTTGAACTGCTCGAAAAGGAGACGGGGGAGTCGTACCCCTCGCTCGAGGATTCGACCTCGCTCCGCGACGGGCTCAACCTCGACTCCCTCGACATGGCCGGGCTCGTGCTCCACATCGAGAGCCGCTTCGGCATCCAGATCGAGACGGAACTGCTCGAGAAGGTCACGACCGTCGGCAGCCTGCTCGACGTGCTCGAGCAGAAGATCGCCGCCAAGTCCAGCAAGAAGGCGGCCTGAGCGGTCGGGTCTGTCGCGTTGTCGTTTGCGTAGATTCACGGTCGCCGCACGCCATGCATGGAAGCAGTGTGAATGCCGAGGCAGCCAGCGTCGCGTGCGGCGTCGCCAGCCATGCGCTCGTCGAGGCGACGCTCGCCGAGATTCCGGGCCTGCGCGACGCTTCCATGCCCGAGGGCGTGCCGCCGCTGCCACCGCGTTTCTTGAGGCATTGCGACGAGCAGACGGTGGCAAGCCTGCGGGCCGTGCTGGCCGCGATCGCCGCGCACCCCGAGCCGCCGCCCTCGTTTGCCGACTACGGCGTGGTCGCTGCCCCGTGCCAGGCGGGCCGGATCGCCACGGCCCAGTCGCTGGCGATGCTCCGCACTGCCGGTGGCGTGGCCGTCTCGCCCCACATCGTGCCGCAGTGTTCGCTCCACTCCGTCGCCGGCGCGGTGAGCGTGGCGCTGGGCATGCACGGGCCGAACATCGGCGTGAGCGGCGGTCGGCACGCGGTTTCCGAAGGGCTGTTCACGAGCCTCTCCCTGCTCGCGGCCCATGCGTCCCTGCCGGGAGTCTGGCTCGTGGTCAGCGGCTGGACACAGGAGCCACGCCTCGATGCCAGCGGCAAGCCGGCAGCTTCGTCAGACGGCGCGGCTGGTGCCGGTCCGGTCTGCCGGGCCTTGGCCATGGCGCTCACGGCCGACGCTCACGCTGCCGCGCATGCGGGCCCCAGCCGGCAACTGACGCTCCACCTGCCCGCGGCGGTCCGAGTCGCCCGCCCTGCCTCCCACGATCCCACTGCCGCCGACGAGATCCTCGCATTCGCTCAGGCCCTCGATGCAGGCCCCGCCGCCTCCTGGTTGCACGCCTGCCCGTGGGGAGCGGACATTCGCCTCGCCCCCCGCGCTGCCGTCACCGACGCTGCGCAGTCGGCGCCGCGCGGCGTGCCGCGAAGGGAGGCCGCATGAGCGTCGCCGCCGGAACCGGTCGCAGTCATGCGGGTGGGATCGGCCGCGAGCCGATCGCGATCACGGGCATCGGCGCGGTCTCGCCGCTGGGCCACAGCTTTGAAGCGATCGCCGACAGCCTGCTGGCCGGGCGGACGGGCGTGCGGTCGATCGATCCCGGCGCGTTCGCCCGGGAGAGCCACCAGTTCGCCGCGGCCGTGGACGTGATTCCCGCGCCGCCCGATGGCGTCTGCATGAACGACGGGCAGGGGTTCGCGAGCCTCACGCGGCTCGAGCAGATGGTCTTGAGTCCGGTGTCCCATGCCGTGGCCGATGCCGGCCTGGGGCCGCACCGCGACCGGCTCCGCATCGGCCTGGTGCTGGGTCTCGGCGCCGAGCATCTCAAGATGTGGGAGCTCGATTTTCTCGCCGGGGGTGGGCAGGTGTTTTTGCCGTCGCGTGACGACACGCTCGTGCACCGCGTGGCGCGCATGCTGCATCTCCGCGGACCGTCAGTGACGGTCGCTGCCGCCTGCGCGTCGAGCGGCTACGCGATGGCGCTGGGCCGCAACTGGCTCGAGGCGGGGTGGGTCGACGCCTGCGTCGTCGGCGGGTGCGACGTGCTCAGCCCGACGGCACTCGCCGCCTTCTACAACCTCCGCGCCCTTTCCCGTCGCAGCGACGATGCCGCCAAGGCCTCGCGGCCGTTCGACCGCGACCGCGACGGCTTCGTGATGGGGGAGGGGGGCGCGTGCTTCGTGCTCGAGCGGCTGTCGGCCGCCCGGGCTCGGGATGCGCGGGTGTATGGCGAACTGGCGGGCGTGGGCATGTCGAGCGACGCCGCCCACATGGTGACTCCCTGCAGCGATCCCACGCAGGCGGCCCGCGCGATCACGCGGGCGCTCGCCGATGCGCAGGTCGCCACCGATGAAATCGATTACGTCAACGCGCATGCCGCCGGCACGCCGGTGGGCGACGCGGCCGAAGCGGGGGCGATTCGCCGGGCACTCGGGTCTGCCGTCGACCGGGTGCCGGTGAGTTCGACGAAGAGTATGTCGGGCCATCTCATCAGCGGGGCGGCGGCCTTCGAGGCGGTGGCATGCCTGGCCGCGATTGCGAGGCGGGCGGTACCACCCACGCTGAACCTCGATCATCCCGACGAACAGTGCCAACTCGATCATGTGCCCCATGTCGCCCGCGAGCGTGCGGTGCGAGTGACGGCGAGCAACTCGTTTGGTTTTGGCGGGGCGAACCTCTGCCTCGTGATCCGGGAGGCGGCCTGACGGCAGTCTGGCTCGAGCCCGCACCGTTCACACCATCGTTCACCACTTTTCAGACTCGATCCGTTCCTCAGGAGAATCGCGATGACCGCCATGTCGTTTTCAAACCCGTCCAGCCCGACGCCCACCGCCCGCCACACGCCGCCGCTGACGGTCGCCGCGATCGACGAGATGCTCGAATACCTGGTGGCCCATTGGCACCGGGTCGAGCCGGCGCATCAGGAAGAGGGCCTCGGCGGCCGGATCTGCGATCTGCACAGGTTCAACTTTCTGCTCTGGCACGAGGAGGACATTGCCCGTTCGCCGGAGGTGACCGATGCCCGGATTGCGCAGGTGAAGCGGGCGATCGACAAGTACAACCAGGCCCGCAACGACGCGATCGAGAAGGTGGACGACTGGCTGATCGAGGAATTGGACCGTCGTGGGATCGTCGCGGGGCCCGCGGCTCCGGCGGCCACGGAGACACCGGGGGCGGCGATCGACCGGCTGTCGATCCTGGAACTGCGGCGGTTTCACATGCGGGAGCAGATCGACCGGGCCGACGCGACGCAGGAGCATCGTGAGAAGGCGGCGTCGCGGATGGCGGTGCTCGACATGCAGCGGTCGCACCTGATGGAAGCGCTGCAGCGGCTCAGCGGCGAGATTTTCGCCGGCCAGCGGCCGCTGCGGGTGTTCCGCCAGATGAAGATGTACAACGACCCGTCGATGAATCCGTATCTCTACAAGGCAGCCGACAAGGCCGGCACGCGAACGGCGGCGTGAACCTGCGGTTGTGCGCCGCCGGTCAGCGCCGGATGGAGTCCGGGGCGACCTGTGGCGTGGAGAGCCCGATCACCAGCAGTGCAAGGGCCGGCATGGCCATCGCACCGACCATCAGCGTGACGAAGGATTCGAAGCTGAACATGACTGCACCTCCTGTGGGCGACCTCGAAGGATCATTCGTGATCCACATTGGAACGTAATACGCACCCGCCCCGCATTTGGTTCGCGCCGTGGGGCCGTGGGTCGGGCGAGGTTATCCGGTGGTGCCGAGCGAGGCGTTGGGAGCCTTCGGGCTGGAAAGGTCTCGGGCCGGGGGTCGGATTGGGGCAATGCTTGTGAGGGTGGCCGCATCCCCTTAAGATTCCGAATCAGCACGCCCTTTTTTGCGGTGGTCCAAGGCCTTTCGGCGGCCTCGCAGTCCTTTGCCCCCGTAGCTCAGTGGCCCCCGTAGCTCAGTGGATAGAGCGATGGTTTCCTAAACCATAGGTCGCAGGTTCGATCCCTGCCGGGGGTACTGATTTTCAGCGTCCTTCACGACTTCTAGCGATTTTTCGCGGGCGACACTGGGCTTTGATGACTCCTGATGACTCATGATCAGCGGTGAGTGTGCCGGAATATGTGCCGGAATTTCTCCCGCCCCTGAGACCGCCGCTTGGTAGTCGGCGTCAGTCACCAGCAGGTAGTGCTCGCGGCGGACCTTTTCCGAATTGCCCACCCAGGCGTCGACCACGTGGCCGGCGAACCGCCGGTCCCGCACCAGTTCATTCAGCCGGCTCACGCGGAGGTTGGTGAAGAGCTTCTTCCACGGCGTGACGCCGGCGGCCACGATAATCCGCTGCGCGTGCGTCCGCAGGTTGGCACCATCGCGGGCCTGCGGCAGGACTGAGGTGGACCCCGGATTTCGGGCGCCCTGATAAGGTGGAGCTTCCCGGGTGGGAGGCACCCTATCAGGAGCAGGATGATGGCTGGGAAGCGACGAGTATTCGGGGCAGCTTTCAAGGCTAAGGTGGCACTGGCAGCCGCCAAGGGCGACCGGACGACGGCACAACTGGCGAGCCAGTTCGGCGTCCACACAAGCCAGGTTACGGCCTGGAAGAAGCAGCTCATGGCACAGGTGGCCGAGCTGTTCGCCGACGGGCGGCAGCGGCGGGCTGACCAGACAACCGACGAGCAGGAACTCTACGAGCAGATCGGCCGCCTGAAGATGGAGGTCGAATGGTTGAAAAAAAAGCTGCCGAGGTCGGCTGAGGTCAAACGGCTATGCATCGAACCCAACCACAAGCATCTGAGCGTCGCCAGGCAGTGCCAACTCGTTGGCCTGGCGCGGAGCAGTTGGTATTACGAGCCGCTCGGGGAGTCGCCGGAGAATCTGGCCCTGATGCGGGAGATCGACCGCCTGTACATCAAGCTGCCGTTCTTCGGCACCCGCAAGGTCCGAAAGCGTTTCGGCATCAACCGCAAGCGGGCCCAGCGGCTGATGCGACTGATGGGCCTCGAGGCGGTGTGCCCGAAGCGATCGACCAGCCGCCCGGCCCCTGGCCACAAGGTTTACCCGTATTTGCTGCGGAATATGGCGATTACGAAGCCCGACCAGGTCTGGGCAAGCGACATCACCTACATCCCGCTGCAGCATGGCTTCCTCTACCTGACCGCGGTCATGGACCTCTACAGCCGCAACGTCCTGTCGTGGCGGCTATCCAACACGCTCACGGGAGACTTTTGCCTGGAGGTCCTGGATGCAGCGCTGTCACGAGCACGGCCGCAGATCTTCAACACAGACCAGGGAGCCCGGTTCACGGCGACGGCCTTCACGAGCCGATTGGAAAAGAGAGGCGTGGCCATCTCGATGGACGGTCGCGGCCGGGCTCTCGACAACGTGTTCGTCGAACGACTGGGGCGAACGGTCAAGTACGAGGAGGTCTACCTGCGGGACTACGCCGACGGCTGGCAGGCCAAGAAGTCGCTGGGGAGGTATTTCGACTTCTACCGCAACGAGCGGCCCCATCAGGCACTCGGCTACCGCACGCCGTCGGAGGTCTATGCCGAGCGATAACGCGACGAAAGCGTTCGCGCTCAAATCTCCGTTGAGACGGACTCAGAACGAAAGAACACCAACAGGAACAAAACCCGTAAACCGCCTCATGGCCGCGCGAGACCCTTTGAGTGGGTCTCGCGGGCCAACGCCTAGTGTCGCTACACCTTAAACAGGGCCCCCGACTGTCCAACAAATGGGGTCCACCTCACCGTTCTACGAAGGGAAAGAGCAACTGCAGCGGGACGAGGCGATGCGTTCGTGCGGGATCGCGGGGCAGACAATCATGCTCGCGGCCAAAGCCATGGGCTATGACTCCTGCCCGATGATCGGCTTCGACCCGGTGAAGGTGGCCGAGATCATCCACCTCCCGAGCGACCACGTGATCGGCTTCATGATCGCCGTCGGCAAGGCCGTGAAACCCGCCATGCCCAAGGGTGGCCAACTGCCCCTGTCCGAGGTGGTGGTGCAGGACCGGTTCGCGTGACGGGGCGAACGTCCGCGGCGACCGGTTTTGGGCGCCGATGAGTGGCTGGTTTTGCCACACCTAAGGACAGTTCACGCGGGTCAACCTTGTTCTCGAGTAGAATACGTCAGTCTGCCGAAGGTGACACGTTGACGCGAAAAGTGCACGTTTGTATATTCCCCGAAAACGATGAGGGTTGGCAAGATGAGCACCATCGACGCACTGCTCGCGGATGCGGCACAACTTCCCGTTGCGGATCGGCTTGAGTTGATCGATGCCCTCTGGGACACGTTTCCAGATGACGCGCTGCCACCGCTGTCAGATGAGTGGATGGCTGAAATCCGCCGTCGATCGGCCGAACTTTCTGCCGGCACGGCGACGACCATTCCCTGGGAAGTCGTTCGAGGCGACGCCTTGATCAGGCTCTGCAAGGCTCCGCAGAGTAATCGGGGCGAATGATGACGGGAGTTGCGTTTCTCGCTGGCGCGAGGGCGGACTTCGACTCCGCCTTCGACTGGTACTCTGCGAGAAGCCAATCTGCTGCGAAACGCTTCATTGAAGAGGTGCAAGCCTCTCTTGATCGTATCGCACTCGATCCGGAGAGGTTTGCCCATATAGACGATGGTTTTCGGCAGGCACGCATGAAGCGGTTTCCGTACCGCATCATCTTCCAGCACGAAGGAAATCGAGTCACCGT
>JBILWX010000124.1:0-9759 GCA_044369655.1 Pirellulales bacterium | reverse complement strand
CCGCGGAAGACGCCCCCGATGATCCGCGGTGCACTGGCCGCTTCATCCTCCCCGCCGGGAAGGGGACGGCGGTCGGGTGAACGAGGGGGACGGGCCATGACACAGGATTCCGTGGGAACGGGAAAACGTGTTATCGTACCCGGAGACGACACCGGTTTCTCAGCGGTCGTTGTTCGTGTCTCAGATCTTTCCGGGAAGGAGCAGGCCGATGGCTTTGCGATGCATGCGTGCGGCGGTGGCAGCCTGGTTGGTGGCGGCGGCCGGGGTCTGCTTCTCTCAGGCACCGGAGGTGGAGACCCACACCCACGACCCCGCCAAGGCCAAGGCGGAGTTCGAGGCGGCCCGCAAGCAGGAAAAGGACCTCATCGCCGAACTGACCCTCCTGCAGGCCGAATACCATCAGCCGGGCGCCGACAAGAAGGCGGTCGCGGCGAAGTTCGACGTCGCCCGCGACAAGATCCCGGCCACGAAGGAGCGGCTGGAAACCGCGGCCTTTGCCCTGGCGATGGCCGACGCCAAGAATCCCACGGCCCGCGAGCTCTGCGGCCTCGTCATCGCGTCGCGGCTGAAGGAAGACCATCCAGTCGATGCACTCAAACTGGCCGGGCTTCTCGACAAGGCGGGGGCCGCCGACGGCAAGATCGACATGATCGCCGCCACGGCCGCGATGGTGCTCTCCCGGCTCGACGAAGCGGGAGCGTGGCTCACCAAGGCCGAGGAACACGGCCAGCAAAAGGCAAAACTGGCCGAACTGCGGGCCAGCATCGAGGAAGAACGCCCCAAGGTCGAGGCGGAGATGGCCAAGCGCAAGGCCGAGGCCGCTGCCGATGATCTTCCGCGGGTGACGATCACCACGTCGAAAGGCGACATCGTGGTGGAACTGTTCGAGAACGACGCTCCCAACACCGTGGCCAACTTCATCAGCCTCGTCGACAAGGGATTCTACGACGGCACCCCCTTCCATCGCGTGATCGGCGGCTTCATGGCCCAGGGAGGCGATCCGACCGGCACGGGCGCGGGCGGGCCCGGCCATGCCATCGCATGCGAGTGCGATCTGCCCACCGCCCGCAAGCATTTCCTCGGCTCGCTGTCGATGGCCCACGCCGGCAAAAACACCGGCGGTTCCCAGTTTTTCCTGACCTTCCGGCCGACGGAGCATCTCGACGGCAAGCACACGGTCTTTGGCCGGGTGATCGAGGGATTCGACGTGCTGCCGAAGCTCACGCGGACGCAGGGCGAAGAGGGCCGGACCATCCCGGACATCAATCCCGACACGATCGTGAAGGCCAAGGTGCTTCGGAAACGTGACCATGCGTATGATCCCACGACACTCCCCGACCCGAGAAAATGAGGGTGCACGATGCGCGACACGAGCGACTTGTTTTCCCGCCTGCTGGCCGGCCTCCTCGCCGGCGTGTTGCTGACAGCCACTGGCATCGCCGCCGATCCGGCGGCCTCACCCTCCGCTCCAGGAGTTTCGCCCATGCCGACCGATCCTGAAGATGCTGCCCCGGAGAACCCCGCCGTGGCCGGCCGGCTGTCGGACGATCAGCTGCCGAAGACCGACCGGGAGTGGCAACGGAGACTCACCCCCGAGCAGTTTCAGGTGGCCAGGAAGAAAGGCACCGAACGGGCGTTTACCGGCAAATACTGGAACACGAAGACCCCCGGCACCTATCGCTGCATCTGCTGCGGCGAGCCGCTGTTTCGGTCGGGCGAGAAGTTCGACAGCGGCTGTGGCTGGCCAAGCTTCACCGCCCCGATCGACGGCGTGAAGGGGACCACGATCGCCGAGCACCTCGATCTGTCGCATTTCATGCGGCGGACGGAGGTCACCTGCAGGCGGTGCGGCGCCCATCTCGGCCACGTGTTCAACGACGGGCCGCCGCCGACGGGCCTGCGGTATTGCATCAACTCCGCGTCGATCGTGCTCGATCCGGAAAAATAGCGGGGCGGGCTGGGGCTACTTCTGCGGGCCGAGGAGCCACGCGAGCAGCCCCTTCTGCACGTGCATGCGGTTGGCCGCCTCCTCCACCACCACGCTCTGCGGACCGTCGATCACGCCGTCGGTCACCTCTTCGCCCCGCCGCGCCGGCAGGCAGTGCATGAAGAGGGCGTCGGGGCAGTGCTTCATGAGCGCCTCGTTCACCTGATAGGGACGCAGGTCGGCCAGCCGCCGGGCCCGCTCCTTCTCCTGACCCATGCTCGTCCAGACGTCGGTGTAGACGACCGCCGCACCAGTCACCGCGGCGACCGGGTCGGTCGTCTCCTCCACCGCCGCATTCGGCAGGATGGCTTTCAGGTGGGCGCGGAACGAGGCGTCGAACTGATACGCCGGCGGCGCCGCCAGCACGAACCGCATGCCAAGCTGGCCGCAGAGCACCGCCAGCGACCGGGCCATGTTGTTGCCGTCGCCGATGAAGGCCAGCGTGTGCCCGGCCACCCGGCCGACATGGGCCTTGAGCGTGTAGATGTCGGCCATGGCCTGGCACGGATGGCAATAGTCGGAGAGGCCGTTGATCACCGGAACACTCGCCGCCGCCGCCAGTTGCTCGATCGACGCATGGGCCTTCGAACGGCAGACGATGACGTCGACATACTCGCTGAGCACCCGGCCGAAATCGGCGATGCTTTCCCGCGACGACGAGAAGCCGGCATCCTCACCCAGGAAGATGCTCGACCCTCCCAGGTGCACCATCGCCGCCTCGAAGCTCACCCGCGTGCGCAGGCTCGGCTTCTCGAACACCAGCGCCAGCACGCGGCCCGGCAGCAACGCGTCGCGGCGGCCCGCGTCGTATTTCTCCTCGAGATCGCGCGAGACCGCGAAGACGGCCTCGATCTCGTGGGCGGTCAGATCCTCGGGAACAATCAGGTGTCGCATGAGACGGACGATAATGGCAGGAAGTCGGTGAGAGTCAAAAACGGGGCAACAGCCGTGCCCCGCGGTGTCAGGAACGGGCGGCGACCTCGAGGATGGCCTCCGAGAGCCGGTCGCAACCCTCGTTGACCTCGGCGGCCGAGAGCGTCATCGCCGGCAGGAGACGGATCACGCGGCCCTGCGTGCAGTTGACGAGCAGGTTTTTCTCGAGGCACGACTGCACGACGGCGGTACCGTCGATCGACAGTTCCACGCCGATCATCATGCCGAAAACCCGCACGTCGCGGACGACGTCGCACCGCGACTTGAGCTCCACCAGCCGGTCCCGGAAGATGTCGCCGATCCGTTCCACGTGGTCGAGAAGGTGCTCACGCTCGATCATCTCGATCGCGGCGATCCCGGCGGCGGCCGCGATCGGATTGCCACCGAAGGTGGCCGCGTGCATCCCCGGCCGCAGGTGCTTCGCCAGATCGACGGTCGTCAGCATGGCACCCCCCGCGATGCCGGCACAGAGGCTCTTGGCCAGCGTGATCACGTCGGGGGTCACGCCGAAATGCTGGTAGCCGAACCACTTGCCCGTCCGGCCGCAGCCGCACTGCACCTCGTCGAAAACCAGCAACAGGTCGCGTTCGTCGGCGATCCGCCGCAGCCCCTGGAGGAATCCCGCCGGCGCGGGCACGACGCCCCCCTCGCCGAGGATCGGCTCCACGAGAATGCCGCCGGTGTGTTCGTCGATCAGTTTCTCGACCGCGTCGAGGTCGCCGTGCGGCGCGTACTGAAAGCCCGCCACCATCGGCCCCAGGCCTTCGTGGTATTTCGGCTGCGCGGTCGCGGAGACGCTGCCCATCGTGCGTCCATGGAAGCCGCCTTTGAACGTGACGATCTTGTAACGCTTGCCATCGGTGCGGAGCCGCACGAGCTTGATCGCGGCCTCGTTGGCCTCGGTGCCCGAATTGCAGAAGAAGGCCTGGCCGCCGAACGACCGCTCGGAGAGGAGCTTCGCCCACTCCCCCTGAGGCTCCGTGTACCAGGTGTTGGGCACGTGGATCAGCTTCGCCACCTGCTCCTGCACCGCCTGCACGACCGGCCCCGGGCAGTGACCAAGCAGGTTGCAGCCCCAGCCCGGAAACAGGTCGAGGTATTCATTGCCCTCGGCATCCCACACGGTCGAGCCCGCCCCGCGGACCAGGCAGACCGGATACCGCTTGTAGTTGGGAACGACGTAGCGGTTGAAGACGTCGACGACCGCCTGCGTCTTGCTGCCCAGCACGGCGGGAGAGGCGTCGATCGTGGCCATGGGCGGGCTCCTGAATGGATGGTGAAACGGACGGAGGAGGACGCAGCGATGACGGCCTAGCGGCCGGAGGCCGCCACGGCCGGGGCCGCGCGGGCGGAGAGGTTGACGGCGTCGTCGCGGACCAATTCCGTGCCGACGCCGCTGGTGGTGTAGATCTCCAGCAGGAGCGAGTGCCGCAGGCGGCCGTCGATGATGTGGATCTTCTTCACGCCCTGCTCGAGCGTGGTGAGGCAGCCCTCGATCTTCGGGATCATGCCCGCGGAGATCGTGCCGTCGTTGATCAGACGGCGGGCCTCCGTGGCCGTGAGCGAATGGACGAGGCTTTCGGGATCGTTCACGTCTCGCAGCACGCCGGGGATGTCGCTGAGCACGACCAGTTTCTCGGCGCCGATCGCCGCGGCCACCGCCGTGGCGGCCGTGTCGGCGTTGACGTTGAGCTTCTCGCCTTCGGCCGTGATCGCCATCGACGGGATCACCGGCACCTGGCCGGCATAGGTGAGGTTGTCGATCGTGAGCCGGTCGACCCGCGTGACCTCGCCCACGTGGCCGAGATCGAGCGGCTTGCCATCCGGGCCGTCGAGGGTCAGCCTTTCGCCGAAGAGGACGTTGGTCGAGAGGAAGTTGAGCGACATGGCACGGCCGCCGTATTCCTCGATCTTCGCCGTCAGGTCGTGGTTGAGTTCGGTGGCGAGCACCTTCTCGACGATGTCGAGGGTGGCCTGATCGGTGTAGCGACGGCCCTGCACGAATCGGGGCTCGATGCCGGCCTTGTCCATCGCGCGGCTGATCGCCTTGCCACCACCGTGCACGACGACGATCCGCATCCCGAGCGTCGACATGAAGACGATGTCGAGCAGCAGATGACGCAGCGAATCGGGGTGCTCGACGACGCTGCCGCCGAGTTTGATGACGGTGGTGGTGTCGCGAAACTTGCGGATCCACCCCAGGGCTTCGATGAGCGTGTCGGCCTTTTGGATGGCCTTCTGCTGCACTTTGGAAATGGCGGGGCTGCTGGGCACGGTCGAACCGATCCTTGGTGGGGACGGGGCGGACGGGAAACCTCCAATCCTACCAAGCCCCGCGGATCAGGAAACGGTCGTTTTTTGGCGGGCAAAAGCCCCGTCTGCCCGCCGCAGCCGGCGGAGATTCAGGTCGAGATAACCTCGGCGGCCGTTCCCGATTGGACGACCCGGCCCTTGTCGATGCGGTAGATCAGGTCGCAACTGGCGACGGTCGTGAGCCGATGGGCCACGATGATCATGGTCTTCGCACCGTGGAGCGCATTGACGGCGGCCATCACCTCCTTCTCGGTCTCCGCGTCGAGGGCGCTGGTCGCCTCGTCGAGCACGAGCACCTGCGGATCGTGGTAGAGCGCCCGCGCGATGCCGATCCGCTGCTTCTGGCCGCCCGACAGCCGGCTCCCCAGTTCCCCCACGAAGGTGTCGGCACCGGCCGGCAGGCCGTCCACGAACGCGTCGAGCTGGGCTGCTTTCAAGGCCCGCCGGACGGCGCCGTCGTCGATGTCCGCTTCGGGGACTCCAAAGGCGACGTTCCTGCGAATCGAGTCGTCGTAGAGGTAGATCGACTGCGGCACGTAGCCGATCGTGTCCTGCCAGCCACGGAGGTTGGCCTGGATGTCCTCGCCATCGACCGTCACGCGGCCGGCTGTGGGCGGCAGCAGCCCGAGCACCACGTCGAGGAGCGTGCTCTTGCCGGCGCCACTGCCACCGACAATACCGACCAAGGCACCGTGCGGGATGCTGATGGAGACCGCATCGAGCACATCCTCGCCGCTGCGCGGGTAGCGAAACCGGACGGTTTCCAGGACGATGCACTCGCGAAATCGCATCGGCGTGGCCGGCCGGCCGGCGGGAATCTCGTGGGCCAATCGCAGCGAGTTTTGCAGGTTTTCCAGCATGACGTCGGAGTGACGCAGTTTCTGCACCGCGGCCGTGACGTGATTGACCGACGGCAGCATCCGAAACGCCACCGTGGCGAACAGGCCCAGCATCGGAATCAACCGCTCGGAGGGTGTGCCGTGCCACACCATGACGGCTGTCAGAAGGAACAACGCCGCGACGGCGAGAAACTCGAACCAGAGCCGTGGCACCTGCAGGACCAGCATTTGCAAGGCCGTCACTCGGGCCGCGCCCTCGGCATGCTTCCCGAACTGCTCGAGGAACTCCCGCTCGCAGCCGCGAATCTTCACGTCCTTGGCACCGCCGAGCCCCTGCTGCAGGTGCTGGATGACCATTTTCGCATGGTGTGATTGGGCCTGCGCCCAGCGGTGGCCGCGGGACCGCACGGCCGTGTTGAACAGCCAGGCGGCGGCGCCGAGCATGCCAGCCACGACGAGAGCGCCCGTGGGTTCGAACCAGAGGAGCAGCCCGACCAATCCGCACAGCACGAGCACCTCGGAAACGGTCATCAGGAACAGTCGACACACGTGAGCGAACTCCGCCGTCTGGTGGATCGTCCGCATCAGGTCGGCCGTGTGGCGTTGCAGATGAAATGTCCAGGGCTGCGTCAGGAAGACGGCGAACAGCCGACGGCTCACACCGGACTGGGTCTTGGAAATAAATCGTGTCTCACAGAAGGCCACGACGAGCAGAAATACCGCCTTGACGGCGTAGACCCCGAGGAGGCCGAGGAGCATCCACAGGATCAACTGGTTGGCCGACGGGTTGCCCAGCCAGTCGAGCCATCTGGCCATGCGGGGAGATGGCTCATGGCTGCCGCGGGTCATGAAGGCCAGTGCGGGGACGACCAGGCCGACGCTGAATGTCTCCAGAGCGGTGCCCACGATCACCATCGCCAAGAGCACGGCGCCCGTGCGGCGTTGGTGGGGTGTGAGGATCGACCAGATTTGCCGGACCGTGCTCATGGTCCTCAAGCGTAATCAAAAAAATCGTTGCCACGATTTTTTGCGTGCACGCCGCGGAAATCAGGCCTGCACCGGCGAGTCCCTTGCTTGCGCTGCGGGCTTGGATGGGGGGCTTGGAAAAGAGGGAAATCGGGCGTGCCTCGGCGTGGTGTCAAAAAGCCACTACGAACTGGGTCTGGATCGCCGTGCCCGTGTAGCCGGCGCGGTAGGGGTAGAGCACGTTCTGCGCGGGGTTGCGGTTCATGTGCAGCGCCTCCAGCGTGAGGCGGCCCTGTCGAGAACGGTTCACATACCAGTTGAAGCCGCCGCCATATTCCTGGCCGGTGCCGTAGGGGCCGGTGACGACGCTCGACCGGGCGTAGACCTCGTAGGTGCGCGGCACGAAGCACCACGACAGGTACCCCAGGCCGCCATGGTCGAACAGGCTCGAACGGTCGAACGGGCCGGTGCCCACGAAGCCGTTGAGCGTGCGGAAGTAGTATTCGAAGTTGGCCGCCCAGCCGCGGTACTTCCAGCCGGCATCGACGGTGGCGAGCTGGTAGCGGAACTGGTCGACTCGCGACCCTTCTCCGAGAGCGCCCGGCAGTGCCAGGGGGGTGCCATCGGAAAGCCGGACGATCGTGTCTTCTGGATTGAGGCCCAAGAGGCCGAGCGCGTAGGTGCGGGCATAGACGCCGCTGGTGCCGAGCCGGATCGCCGCGTCGTCGTGATGCTCCATGTCGCCGTAGCCGATGCCGAAGGGGGCGAGCGGCTCCCACCAGATGTTCCCCGCCCAGGCCATCGACGTGCCGCGGCGGAAGACGCCCGACGTGCCGCCGTCGATCGCGTTCCACACCCCGGCTTCGTAGTGCACGGTGTCGTCGAACAGCGAGCCGAGCGCCGCCGCGCCGGGGCTGAAGCCGGGGCGGAAGAAGGTGTTGGCCATGCTGCGGTCGATGCCGAGATTCCAGGGAGATTTGTCGAGCCATTCCCGCGAGCCGGGCACGGGCGTGACGCCGGCACCGAGGGTGGCCTCTTCGCTGAACTTCCAGCCCGCCATGCCGATCGGCACGACCCCCGCCCGCACGCCGACGTTGGACGTGCCGAAGAAGGCGAAGTTGTAGACCAGCCGCTCATCGGCCACGTGGCCGGAGAAGGAGATCAGGAAGCGGTTGAGGTTGAAGGTGTTGATGTTGTTGACGGGCCGGGATTGTCCGGTGGAAGTGGTCCACGTGGTGGCGCTGCGGGCGAACTCGAGCCAGCGCAGCTGCAGGAAGCCGCCGAGGGCGACGGCAAACGGGAAGTCGCCGCGGCGGGGATCGTCCCGGTAGAGCAGCAGGCCGCGGGGCGGCACAAGATCGGTGGCGGGGATGTACCGCGGGCGGGGAATGCCCGCGAGCCGGGCCTCGACGGCCTGATCGACCAGTGCCCGAATCTCCGTCTCGCCCAGGGGATCGGCGGGTGGAAGCATTTCCGCAGCGCCGGGCGTCGGCTCGACCAGTGCGTTTTCCGGGGCTTCTGGTGAAGCCGGAGAAAGGGTCAGCGGAGGCTCTTCGGAGGTCGCCTGCGGGGCAGGCGGGTCAGCGCGGGCAGCGGATGGCACGAGCCAGAGCGTTGCCAGCAGCAGCCCCGCGGCGATGGCAAGTTGCCAAGCCATGCCCGCCCAGCTCGGCCCGGCGAAATGTGATGGAGTGCGCATAAGGCCTTCTCCCTCTCAATCGGGTCTGCCTGTGCCGGATATGCAGGTTTTTCTGGTTCTGCGGCCTTCGGGGACTGGGGCGAAAGGGGCGGTCTCAAGGACTGTGTCGGATGTGCCGATTATAAGGACGGCTCGTCTGGCGGCTGACCCGATCGTCGGGCGGCGCCGCTCCCGGGACGGCCAAGTCTGACCGGAACCACCGGAGGACGCACGTCAAGGGGTCAACCCCGTGATCCAACCGCGTCGTCGCCGTGTCGCCACCCGAACAGGGTTCCTGTCAGGGCGTCTGGTCATCGTTCTCTCGTGCGTCGTCGCCGTGTCGGCCGTCGAGCTGCCGCGAAACGCCCAAGCGGCCGAACTCTTCGCGGAGCCGGAAGCTCCCCTGGAATTGCCCGCGCCGCGCGAAGCTCCCGCAGGCATGGCGGCTGAGATCGAGCGATTGCAGAAGCAGATCGACGAGCTCCGTGATGCCAAGGCAGCCGATCGGCTCTCGACCGTCGAGAAGGGCTTGGGCAAGCTCGTCGATGCGAGCGACAAAAAGAAGAAGGAAGACGCGAAGAAGCCGTCGTTGATATTCAACGGCCAGGTGCAGGCCGACCAGATCTACTTCGGCCAGGATGCCGTCAGCCGGGCCAGCGTGGGCGATCTCCAGGACGGCGCCCAGTTCCGCCGGCTCCGCATCGGTGCCCGCGGCACCAGTTTCGAGGTGCTCGAATACTCGCTCGGCGTCGACTTCGCGCTGGCCAACCAGCCCAGCTACCTCGACAACTATCTCGAGTGGCAGCAGCTGCCCTGGCTGCAAAACGTGAGGGCCGGCCACTACTTCGAGCCCTTCTCGCTCGAACGCGTCACGCAGAACCGCAACAACACCTTCATGGAGCGGTCGCTCGTCGACACGTTCGCCCCGGCCCGCAACATGGGGGTGATGGCCTACGGCAACACGGAGAACGAATTGGCGACCTGGGCCATCGGCACCTTTCGCACCAACAGCGACAACGTCGGCAACGACTCGTTCGACAGCG